>JBFJWU010000039.1:0-14704 GCA_041623475.1 bacterium
CAATATCAATGTCGTCGTCTTCGAAAAGGTCGTCCGTCCCGAACAGACTTTCGATACTCAGGATCTCGTTCTGGATCAGCTCTTCTTTTGGCCCCATAAACGGGATCGCCATGTAAACGATTGGCTCGTCGTCGATTGTGAAATCGCCCTTGGATTCCTTGAGGGTAGGGGGTGGCTCCCACGCAGCCAGCCAGTCGCTGTAGACGGGGTTGGCCAGTTCACTGAAAACAACCTGCCCAGTTCTGTCGCGGATCTCGACAAAACGGAATTCCGGATCACTTAATATCGGCTCCAGGAGCAGCTCAATTTCTTCACGGTCAAAGCGCCCGCTCTGGAAGTTGTTCTTGCCATAGAAGTGAAGGAACTTGACGGTGCTTTCGAGATGCCGTGCCTGGCTTTGGACAAATTCGTCCCCCAGTCTGGTCTGGTAGAAGAAATGAATAATGGCACTGACAAAGACAATGACCACACCTGTAAGCAGGACCAGTTTGAATCGCAGTCCCATCCGCAATGCCCCCAAGGAATACTCCCGGGCATCAAACTGAATTGGAATCTTGAATTTCATGAGTCAGCGTCCCCGGGCTTGGTCGCGCGCTTCTTTTTGGCCGGGGGTTTCTTCCTGGCTGGTGGGCGGCCCTTTTTCTCGCTGGAAGGTCTCTTTGTGGCTGTTTCGCCTGATTTCTTACGGTCCCGCGGTTCGTCGCCTGCCAGCAGCGACGAGCGCAATTCCTCCATATGGAGTTTTTCTTCCGAGGTCAGGACGTTTGACAGGTCCAACAACAGGATGATCTCGTTGTCCGAGCGGATAACCCCTTCAAGAAATCCCGGTGCGGTGCCAATCTTGGGCGGGGGTTCAATCGAATCGCCGTCGACAACCATTACGTCCCGTACCGAATCGACGGTAAATCCAACCGGTTGTCCGTCAATTGGTGCAATAATGATGCGGCTTTTTTCGGCATTGACAACGGGTTCCAGTCCCAATCGGTCGTGTAATCCAATGACGGGAACAATTTCAGTTCCGCGCAAGTCGGTGACGCCACTGAGGAATTCGGGGGCGCGGGGGATCTTGCGGATCGCCTGATACCGGGCGATCTCGCGGATTTGCAGAATGTCCAGCGCGAATTTGTCGTTGCCGACGTAAAAGACAACGACCTGGCGCTCAAGCAGCTCGTTCATCACTCGATTCCCCACGGTCCAGGACCGTGTCCAGGCTGATCAGCGCGATCAGTTCGTCGTCAATCCGGATCAAGTCAGACAGAAATTTCCCGGCCGTGTCTGTCAACGCGGCAGGGATCTGCTCCAGACGCTCCGGATTGATCCGTTCCACGTTGTTGACCTCGTCGACCAGTAGTCCGCACGGTTCGTCATAAAACGTTACCACGATTATCCTTTGTGCGCTGCCTTCGTTGATTTCTATTCCCAGTCGACGTCTCAGGTCAACGACGGGGACCATGGTGCCGCGAAGACTGACAATTCCCAGGATCCATTCGGGGGTCCTGGGGACCCAGGTATATCCGCGAGGTTTGACGATTTCTTCGATTTCTTCCAGATAAATGGCAAAGAATTCCTTGTTTAACCTGAACCGCAGGATTTCAACCAGTTCGTCAACATCGTCGTCGAAGTCGAGTTCGTCTGGATCGTCGATTTCTTCGGCTTCCTCTGAGTCGTCAACATCGTCGTCGGGATCATCTTCCTCGTCCCATTCTTCGTCCTCGGCATCTTCACCCGGTTCAACGTCTTCGTTGGATTCCGACACCGGGTCGTCGTCGAAAAAATCGCTATCCCCGAACTCTCCAGCCAGCATGGCATCGTCAAGTTCCAGATCTTCGTCCGTTGTCTCAATCGCATTTTCGCCAGCAGGTTTGTCCGTCTGGGCTGGTTGTTTGCGGGCGCGTTTTCGGAGTTCTTTGAAATCCATGTCAAGCCACCAGGCCAAGGTCAGTCGACACATCCAGAACAATGTCCCTGGTAATCGGGTCCTGCTGGCGGACATACCCTTCGAGGATGGCGTTGGCGCAGATATTATTAACCACCCGGGGTATCCCGTTGCTGTTTTCAGCAATAGCCGCAATCGCCCCATCGTCAAACATCGCTTTCTTGCGGCCGACACTGGCGATTCGGGAATGTACGTAATCGCTTACCTGCTCTGTGTCCAATGGGCCGAGATGAAAACGAATTCCAATCCGTTGCGCCAAAGGGCGAAGCCTGGGATGCAACAGCCGCCGGGAAAGCTCGGGTTGTCCGACCAGCAGTACGCCAATCAGGTTTTCCTGATCCATCTGGATGTTTGTCAGCAGTCGCAGTTCTTCGATTGTATCGGGGAACGGCAACATCTGTGCCTCGTCGATCAACAGCACGACTGGTTTGCCATTTGACCAGGCCGCAAAGATCCGTTCCTGAACGGCATCCAACAGTTCGACCCGATTCCGCGGAACCGGGTCGACACCCAGCCTGATCGCGATCTGATGCAGTAACTGGTTTGGCGTCAGTCGGGGGTTGAGGATCCAGACGATTTCGACTTCGTCGTCCAGGCGATCGACCAGCACGCGGGTAGCCGTCGTTTTTCCGACGCCAATGTCACCGGTCAGGACCGCAATTTCACGCTGTAGCGCTGCGTGTTCGAGGCGGGCGATTGCTTCTTCGATTTCGTCGGTCAGGTACAGGTTCTCTGGGTCCGGTGCCTTGGAGAACGGGTTGCGCTCGATCTTGTAGAACGATTCAGGCATGGCTGTGGCGGGTTGTTTCGTCGATTATTGCCGCGACATCAAGAACCAGGACTGTCTGGCTGTCGCCCATTTCTGTCGCCCCGGCAATTCCCGGCGTCTCCCTAAGGATTGATCCGACTGATTTGATAACCACGTCCTGCTGCCCCAGCATTCGGTCCACCAGCAGGCCCATACGTTTCTCTGCAAGGCCGACGACGACGATAAACGGGTCGGTTGGTGGTTCGCCGGCACGGTCAAGGCCAAATATCGAATCGAGCCGGATCAACGGCAGCGTCATCCCCTGGTGATAGTGAACTTCGCGGTTCTCTACGGTCTGGATCTGGGATCGGTCAATCACCAGGCTTTCGAGCACCGCGTTCAGCGGGATTGCAAACTTCATGTCGCAGACGTCTACCAGCAGCGCCTGGATAATCGCCAACGTTATCGGCAAGGTCAGGATCATTGTGCTGCCCTGGCCGGGTTGACTGCGGACGTCAATCAGCCCGCCCATCGTTGCGATATTGTTCTTGACCACGTCCAGTCCAACGCCGCGGCCACTGATTTCACTGACTTCTTCTTTGGTGCTGAAGCCGGCCTCGAACAGCAGTTGGAAAATCTCTTCGTTGGTCAACTCCTGGTCTTCACGGATCAGGCCTCGTTCCAGGCCTTTGGCACGGATCTTTTCGGGGTCGATTCCACCGCCATCGTCCTCGACCTCGATAACAACGTGGTTGCCCTTCTGGTAAGCCCGGATAACCAGTTTTCCCGCCGGTTTCTTGCCCGCGGTTTTGCGTTCCTCGGGAAACTCGATGCCGTGGTCAATCGCGTTTCGGACAATATGCATTAACGGGTCAGCGAGGTCCTCGATCAGTAACTTGTCCAGCTCCGTGTCGGCGCCAATAATTTCGAGGTCAACTTCTTTGCCGAGGTCCTTGGAGGTCTTGCGAATAATGCGGTTGAGCTTGTCGAATACCTGGCGCATTGGCACCATCCGTACATCCATTACCCGCTGTTGCAGTTCGTGAAGTTTGCGGTCCAGGAGCTTCGCCTGCTTGGTTACCTCGACCGCAACAGTCGAGCCGCCGGAATGCTGCCGTAATGATTCGGCATGTCGGTTCAGGGCACTTTTGATCAAGACCAGTTCGCCAACAATGTTGGAAATCTGGTCAATTCGCTCGATGTCCACCCGTACGGTTTTGGCAATGCTGCGCAACGAGTCCTGCGCTTCGACGGTTTCGGAACCGGTGTCCGCAATTGCCGGGGCAGGCGGTGCAGTCTGAGCGATTTCGGAAATCTCGGGTTCGTCGTCAGCAAGCAGGTCAGAGAGACGTTCGGCTGGCTCGGCGCTGCCGACCAGCAGGTCGAACGCCAGTTGATCAGGAGAGGCTTCGATCTGGCTGGGGAGCGTCGTAATCAATTCGCCGATTTCCTTGATCGCCGTCGTCGCGGCGGTCAGGCGGCTGTCAAATTCCATCAGCGGAAAGCGAAGGGAACAGCGGTAGATATTCCTGTGCTGCTTGACGTTCTCGCGCAGTCGATGCTCTTCATATTCGGTCAAGACATTCAGCAGATCCTGGTCTACGTCTAGTCGATCCAGGGGGTCTTCCTCTGATTGTCCAGACTGGTTCTTGATGAAGTCCGCCACCCGGCCCTCGAACGGAGATACGAGTTCTTCAGGCACGTCAGATTCATTTGTTGAAATTGTTCCGACGGCATTGCGCAACTGCGCGACACCGTCAAGCAGGAAGTCCAGGACACCTTCGGAAAAATCGATTTTCCCCAGACGCATCTGGTCGAGCAGGTCTTCAAGATTATGGGCCAGGCGGCTCATGTTTCCGAACCCGAACATCCCCGACACGCCCTTGAGTGAATGGGCGCCACGAAATAGTCGGTTGATCAGGTCCGGGTCGACGGTCATCGCCGATTGCATAGCTGCCTCGACGGCGATAATGTCCTGTCCCATTTCCTCGAGGATTTCTTCTGCCTCTGACAGGAAATCCCTGAGCGCTTTTTCGGAGTATTGTTCCATCAACTCGCCAGGTACTTGTCGACAAGTTCCTTCAGGCGTTCGGGAGCAAATGGTTTGACCAGATACTCATTTGCGCCCAATGCCAGGCCCTTTTGACGGTCCCGAGGGCTGCCTTCGGTGGAAATGATAATCAATGGAATGGCTGAGTAATCCCGATTCGAACGCAGGAACTGGATTAGCTCTAAACCGTTGATATCGGGCATGTTAATATCGGTCAGGATCAGGTCAAACTTGTGCTGAGGAATGACTTTCAGCGCTTCCAGGCCCGAGGCGCATTCAATGACATCTGCGTCGCCAAAGTCCTGGACGACGGAACTGATCATCGAACGCATCGCGTCCGAATCCTCGACGACCAGGATCTGCTTGCGCGGCAACGTCACGCGCCTGCGTCCCGGGAATTCATTTCCCTGATCTGTTTCAACAGGAATGCTCGTTCCAGAGCCAAGCCCGCTTGTGCAAGAAACACCTCGACTGTTTCGACATCACGAATCTGAGTCTGTGTCGGGACCTGATCCGCGTACAGCATAGCAACGATGCGCCCCCCTGCCAATACCGGACTGACGACGATCTCCAGGGGTTCCGGTCCACCCAGGCGATTGAATAACATCTTGTGGGCCGGGTTGTCCGGCGGCTTCCCTGTAAATGTCCTGTGGGTCTCGTAGACCTGGTCAAAGACACTTTCCTGGCCTAATTCAATTTGCAAGTCCCGGACCGAAATACTGTCGTCGCCGCTGCGCAGACCGACCTGGCCTAAGCCGACCAAGCGGCTTTCGCTGACGGCAAAAAATACGCTGCGTTGAAAAAAGTCGGATGCAAATCGCAGAATCAGCAAGCTGACTTCGGCTTCGGCATTGGGGTTCGTCAGTTCTTCCATCATATGCCGAAGTAAGTGCATCCCCCTGTCTGTGCGCGGTTCGGGCATCTTGACATGGAGGTCTTCTTCTGCCATCAATGCCGCCAGCGGATCATCAAGGCTGATGTCAAAACCTGAATCGGGCTGCTCTTCCTGTTCCGGTTCCGGGTCGGGGGCAATCGGTGGGCCAATCGCGGTCAGGACGGCTTGGGAAAATGTCTCCAGGGCTTTGTCTGGTTCCGTTTTCCAATCCTTGCGAGCCGGTTTGGTAATAAATGCCTTGACACCGGCATCGCGACCTTGTGTTTCGATTTCTTCGTTGATCATGTCGGAACACAGGTAAACATCGCGTACTTTTTCGTGCCCGGACAGCTCCTGTGCCACTTCCAGGCCCCCCAGTACGCCGGACCGGTCCCGTTTTGGCATGACCAGCTCACAGACGATTGTCCAGTCGTCTTCGTTGGCACGTCCAATCACGTCGGCTGCACCGGCAACAGAGTTTGCGACGGCGACGTGGCCGTAGCCGCGGGCGCGCAAGGCGCCGGACAAGCGGTCTGCCATATCCGGCTTGACATCGACGACCAGGATTCGACTGACCGAGTCATCGGCTTCGTCAGGCATTGAGCCAGTGATGGTCTCGTCACCGACATCGCGCTGATCCGGCTCCATACTGGCGGCGGATTCATCGTGCAGGCGCGCACCTTCCATCGCCAGGAACTGGGCGCTCAGTCCCTCCTCGTCCGAAGGGAAAACTGGTACCTGAATGACTTTTCGATAAACGGATTCATTTGGGTCCATTTCGAAGCTGAACTCGCCACTGTTCCACTGTGATGCGCGGGTTACGAGCCAGATCATGTAGCCTTCGGCCCAACGGGTCAACTTGTCCTGGTCTTCTTCGAACTCGGCGGCCCAGAATTCCGTCCAGGTTTCCGGGCGAAATGATTTTTGTTTGAGGACCTGGAGGAAACGCTGTTCCTGCGTGTCCGACAAGACGCGCTTGTCGGTGAAGAACCTGTGCAGAGTCGAAATTGAGGGGTGGGGGCGTGCGGCAACAACATCGCCCGAGCGGATAAACAGGTCCAGTCCCTTGTCCCGGCTGGTCATTCGCAGGATACCACTCTTCCTGGACAACGAAAGGATCTGGAGAATGTCGTTCAGCCCCAGGTCTTCCAGGCTGCCAGCAAGGCTTACGGAGCTCATAACTGGTCTCCGCCGCACGGGGTTTCAGACCGCTGGAAAGGCTGCGACACAGACTGCTGATCGCACAGATTTTTCCCATTATCGAACATGGGCAACATTATAGTGAAAAGCCCAGTTGGATTCTACGGTGGCCGGGCGGAAAATTCTTACGTTACAAGGACTTGCGGGAATCCGGTTACGGGACCAGTGATAAATTGAATCCGATTCGGCCGAACCCGTTTGAGGCATCTTCCCAGACACCAATTGCCCCGGACGGGCTGGATCCGATCGCGGGTGTCCAGGCGTGAGTAACCGATTGACCGCCACCGTCCAGGCGAGTTGGTTCGGCAAATCCGTCGATTGCGGTTCCGCGCACATACCAGGACCGGACGGTCGCGTCGTCGACCGACTGCCAAGCGATCCAGATTCTGTCGCCTTGTGATTCGATTTCCGGTGCTGCAACGGATCGGTCCAGTCGATTGCTCAACGGGATATCAAGGGGTTCGAAGTCTGTGTCGAATCCGATAACGGATGCCTGGATTCGCGTGTTGGCATCGCCCGGTCGCTGGCCGGTCCACGCCAGCCACGCGTTGAATTGGTCGTCGATTCCGCAATCAACACCGGTCACATTCGGGTACTGCTCTGGTTCTTCGGTGATAGGCCAGGTTTCCTGAAAAATTTTGCCGCCTTCATCAATGTCGGATGTCGCGACCGATACGGACCCAGGAAATTCAATGTCAGAAATCCAGCAATAAAGCTGGTTTCCGTCAGGCAGCATTGCCACGCGCGAAAAATACGCGCCGGCCGGATCAGCTAACGTTGACTCGGTATTGGCTGACAGCCATTGAGGCTGGAAAAAGAAATTACTGGTTTCGGTACTTGCTGACAGGGCACCGGTGACAGCGGCCACGGCTCCGACACCAAACCTGTAGTCAGTCCACGTAAATGCAAGTTTCGTTTCGTCGCCATCATTGAACCCAGCGACATCGGGCCACAACTGCGGGCCCCCAGTGTTGTCAATGATTGTTGGGGGGCTCCACTGGCTGCTTTGGGTGCTGAACGTTGCATATCGAATTCGTTCCAGTCCGGGCCCTCCCTGTTCCCACACAGCGACCAGCAATTGCCCTGCATTGACCAGTCGTATATTTCGTGCGGCCGTCTGGACCGTTGCGATTTCACCCTGGTCAATTATTGCCCCTTGCTCCAGCGTGCCCCAACGGACGGTTGCTGTTGTCCCTAATTGTGCGGTCCAGGCGACCAGCACCTGATTGTCGCCCAGCACCGCTACGGAGGGGCGTACCGTGTGTGCGGTAACGCCACCGGGAGTGTTGAACGGATAGGCTCCGGATTGTGGAAGTCGTACCTCGGCGGCGGCCAGTCCGGCGGTGTAGGATCCCTCGTTTGGGGCTTCGCTGCCCGGGCCAAGCTGAATCCCCAACTCCGTCAGTACGTCGCGGCGTGCATCGTCTGTGATGGCTGCATTTGAATCAGCCGGGTCCGGAAAGGTCCACTCGCCGATATCGGCATAGCCGCGTTCGGCAATATTGCCAACGAATGCCATAGGCGGCTGGCCAGAATCGACCTTGCGGGTGATATGGCTTTGTCCGTCCAAAGCCGCACCGGGAAGGTTTCCTGACAGCGTTGCAGTTAGCCCGGCCAGGATCTGCGGCAAATGTTGAACCGACGCCCAAGCCCCGGATCTGGCCAGGTCTGGAATCCATAAATCGTTGATCGGGTTGTACGTCCAACCCGGGTATGAGGTCGGCTGGACAATCAGTCCGCCGCCCAGGTCGGCCAACCTCCGCCTCAGGTCGAGACGATCAATATCGTTTCCGGGCAGGGGAGCGATCCTGATGGGGGCTACACCTGGTGAATTAGACAGCAGCTCCATGGGGCGAAGTTCGGCGAATTTCCTGGGTGTCAGTCCCCGGTTTCGATCATCCAGGGTGGCGTGGGCAGCTGGAATCGTGCCGATTCGGTCGCCGTTGGGGGCGTAGATTACCAGCTGCCGTTGTACCGTCGGGGATTCCGCGACGATGGCCTGTCCGGGAAACGCCAGTTCGTCGCCGAAATCGGCGATCTCAGTTGCGTCAGAGGTTGCCCGTGTGTTGGTTGGAGCAACAATTGATGCAACCGTCAGCATTCCTGACAACGCCGCAAATTCACCGACAATGATGTCTGTTGTGAGCCAGTTGACATTACCCAGGGCCAGTTCCAGCGCGTGCTGGTCTGACACAATCGCAGAGCCAAATTGCGCCCGATACAGGTCCATGACCGATTTGTATTCTGCCTGCAGCCGGCTTCTGGCTTCGGACAAGGAAGCGGCTGTTCTGGCGTTCTGTCCGCGGGGTCCGAGGAACTGCGCGAAGTCTGATAGATCACCGGGAAGTACGACCAGGTTTCGCCCGTCACGGCGCTGGCATTCAGCGAGCCGTGATGCAGCCTGCAACGCCGGGGCCCGAACCGATTCCAGGTCAAAGTCCGCGTCTATCTGAAAGTCCAGGCCCACGGCAAACGCACGGACATCGCCATTACCAGCGATTTCCAACGCACAGTTGTTGATTTCATCGTCTTTTCCGTCGTCAAACAGGCCCAGCGCCGACGTCAGCGCCGAGCACGCCGATAAACACACGGCCATCGGAACGAGGCAGGCCAGGCGTGCTAAGCGATTGCGGGCAATCAGCTTTTTCGCCATGCGACGGGTTCTTTCGCGACTCGATTGCGCATGTCCGTATTGTCCCATACGGCCGGCCACAAGTACAGACGAGGCTGTGGTGGCCTGGATTCCTGTTACCACGGACGATCATCGCGTGTACAGGGGATTCACACTTGACACGGTTGGTAAGGCGCGCGCATGATGTTCTGATCTTGGCATCAAGGAGGAGTGTGTTTTGCAACTAATTCGTCCATTTCGCGGCCTGAGGGTCGTACCTGACCGGGCCAGCGAGGTCGCTGCACCACCCTATGACGTAATGAATACCGAGGAAGCCAGGCGTATGGTCGATGGCAAACCCGATTCGTTCCTGCATGTGTCCCGGCCCGAAATTGATTTGGAACCCGGGATAAGCCTGTATGACGATGCCTGCTACCAGAAGGCAGCTGAAAACTTCGATCGATTGCAGGCGACGGGCGCAATGGTTCGGGACGACACTGAAAACCTGTATCTCTATCGTCTGACGTTTGACGGCAGGTCACAATTGGGTATCGCCGCAGAGGTGGCTGTTCAGGCGTATCTGGATGGCCGAGTCAAGAAGCACGAGTTTACAAGGCCGGACAAGGAAGATGATCGTACGAGGCACATCGATGCAATCGATGCGAACAGTGGTCCTGTCTTCCTGGTTTATCGCCAGGATCCGGATCTGGACTCGTTCCTGACAGAGTGGACCGAACAAAACGACCCGGTTATCGATCTGGCAGCTGACGACAATGTGCGACACGAATTCTGGGTTGTCAGTGGACGCGACGATATTCAGCGAATCGTGGGTGCCATCGACGCGCGCGGTGCGTTGTATATCGCCGACGGCCATCATCGATGTGCGGCAGCGGCCAGGGTGTGCCAGGCGCGGGGGACAGATCAACCCGGCCGCCACGACGGCTTTTTTGGTGTCTTGTTTCCGCACAACCAGACCCGTGTTTACGACTATAACCGGGTTGTGTCGGATCTGAATGGACTGGACGAAACTGCGTTCCTCGATGCGATCGGTGACACGTTCGATGTCGATCCATCCGATGGCCCGGTTCGACCGGACAGGCCAAATACTTTCGGGATGTTTATTGGCGGTTCGTGGTATCGACTGGCGATTGATGACAAGTTGGTCGACCGCAATGACCCGGTGCGGCGCCTGGATGTTGCCCTGCTGGCCGATTACCTGCTGGAGCCTGTATTGGGAATTTCAGACCCCCGCCGCGACAAGCGAATAGATTTTGTTGGCGGAATTCGTGGGCTGGGTGAACTGGAGCGACGTGTGGCTGCTGGAGCCGCGGTGGCTTTTTCGCTGTTTCCTACGTCCCTGGATGACCTGATGGCGGTCGCTGATGCCGGACAGGTGATGCCGCCAAAGTCAACGTGGTTTGAACCGAAACTTCGGGACGGTTTATTGGCCCAATTGCTTTCTGACTGACGTCGGACACGCGACACTTCGAATCCGGCAGTCTGCGGCACCGTCCTCGCGCTCCACATCTTTGGAATAGAGAACGCTGATCCACTGAGGCCCTGGCTGCGGCTGTCACCACATCTCATGCAAATCTGCGGCGAAGGCCCGCAGGACACCCACTCTTTTGCCGGTCAGTTGCTTCGCCAAAGGCGTGCCGCTAGAATGACCCTTTCCCGTTATTGACATATCAGTCAATAAATGAATTTTCCTTGTCGCCCGCATTGGAGGGACCGATGAATATACCCAATATGAAGCGCCGGATCTTTAGCGAAGAACACAATATTTTCCGTGAACAGTGCCGCAAGTTTGCCGAAACCGAGATCGCGCCGAATATCGAAAAATGGGAAGAAGAGTGCCAGGTTTCCCGTGAGGTCTGGGAGAAAGCCGGAAAGGGCGGATTTCTGGGATTGACTGTTCCCGAGGAATACGGTGGTGCCGGAGCAGACTTTATGTACAGCGTCGTCCTGGCCGAGGAATTCAGCAAGGTGGGAAATTCCGGTTTTGGTGCCGGATTGCATTCCGATATTATCGTGCCGTATCTCGTCGAGTTGGGTACCGAGGAGCAGAAAAAGCGCTGGCTTCCGGGATGTTGTGACGGGTCGATCATTACCGCAATCGCAATGAGTGAACCGGGGACCGGTTCGGACCTGGCAAATATTTCGACGACCGCTATTGACCAGGGTGACCACTATCTGCTGAATGGAACGAAGACATTCATATCCAACGGTATCCTCAGCGACCTTGTGATTGTTGCCGCAAAAACGGATCCAGAAGCCGACCCGCCGCACAGTGGGGTGTCATTGCTGGTCGTTGAGCGCGGGATGGAGGGCTTTGAGCGCGGGCGCAAACTGAAGAAGATTGGCCAGCACGGCCAGGATACTGCGGAACTGTTTTTCAATGACGTAAAAGTTCCCAAGGAAAACCTGTTGGGTCAGGAAGGTACTGGATTCTACGCTTTGATGCGTAACCTTCAGCAGGAACGGTTGATGGTTTGTATTGGTGCGACCGAAGCCATGTTTTCGATCCTGCGCCATACCCTGGAGTACACGACGGATCGCAAGGCGTTCGGCAGGCCAATTGCAAAATTCCAGAATTCCCAGTTCAAGATCGCCGAGATGTACAGCCTTTGTCAGATCGCCCGGACATTTACCGACCGCCTGATTGAAGAGCACATGGCAGGCGAGAACATCGTTGCCCAGGTCAGTGCGGCCAAATGGTGGCTGACAGACATGCAGTGCCAGATGGCAGACGAAGGCCTGCAATTGCACGGTGGCTATGGGTACATGACCGAGTATCCGATCGCCAAAGATTATGTCGACGCACGGGTGCAGCGAATCTATGCGGGATCGAACGAGATTATGAAGGTCATCATCGCCAAACAGCTTGGCCTTTAGAATGGCGCGATTTCGCGCCGCCTTCGCCGCTGTCCTCGGTCGTCGATCCTCGCCATAGCGTTGCTATGCCTGTGGTCGCCGCCCTTGCGGTCATCGACGAATTCGACGCAAACTTGCGCCCTGTTCTGTCGCGGTTAATATCCGAGGTCCTGAACCACTTTCAATCAGGCGGGATCTGTCCACGATCGTTCGACGACAGGGTTCGATGGGCGGATGGCTATGCCTGACCAAAAACTGGGGGTGTTATTTGACCTGGACGGGGTACTGATCGATTCTGGAGAATTTCATTTTCGCGCATGGGAATGGCTGGCGGACCGGGACGGTGTGCCGTTTTCACGATCGTTTTTTGACCAGACATTTGGTATGCCGAACCGGCAAATCCTGCCGCGAATGTATCCGGATTCCAGGCTTACGGAATCCGACGTTGAACGGCTCGGCGAGGAAAAAGAGTCAAAATATCGCGAATTTGTGGCTCAGGAGCTGGATTGGATGCCCGGTGCCCGCGAACTTGTAGATGAGTTAGCGGCCGACGAACATTGGGTTGTTGGGCTGTTTACGTCGACACCTCGGTCGAATCTGGAATTCATTGACCAGCGGTTGGCACTATCTGACCGAATGGCTGTTTTGCTCAATGGTTCAGAAGTGGCCAACGGCAAGCCCGCGCCCGACGGATACCTGGAACTGGCCCGGCGGTTGGAGGTGCAGCCCGAACGAGGGGTGGTAATCGAAGACGCACCCGCCGGGATCGAGGCAGGAAACGCAGGCGGGTTCCATACTGTTGGACTTGCGACCACCCACGAACCGTCCACAATCGCGACCGCAGACCACGTCTTTACCGATCCGTCGGCGCTGACGGTGCAAATTCTGGCTGATATTGTTTCCGGGACATTTCGGGCAAGTCACTGACACCTGTAGGTTTTTTTGCGATTCCCCTAGCGTGGCCGTCGATCGTGCGGTAGAATCTGGAATATGGCAAAAAAGAAGACATCCAGTAAAACAAGTGGCCCCGGGGCACCGGACGACGTCGCCGACGAAACAACCTTTGAGGTAGGCGAGGGGGGACTGGCAGACGTCCTGAAAAAGATGGCCTATTTGGGAGTGGGGACAATGTTCGCGACCCAGGAAACGGCATCAAGGATGGTCAAAGACATGACGTTGCCGCGTGAAGCTGTTAACGCCATTGTCAACGCCATTGAGCGGAATCGCGATGAAATTGCCCGGGCTGTTTCCAAGGGGACCGAGGATTTTCTGCGCAATCTGGACATTGTCCATCTGGCAAAGAAGACGTTTGACGGTATGAATATCCGCGTCAGCGGCGAAATCCAGTTCAACTACGATCCGACAACGCGATCGTCAGCCAAAACAAGATCGAACACCAAGGTCAGTGTCGGACGGAAGTCGGGTGGCCGGGGGCGAAAACGGGGCGCAAATAGCGAACCGGGTTCTTGACCGTAGCGAGCCTTCAAAAATCATGAAAAAAGGGGCCTTTGGGGCCCCTTTTTTGTTGCGCAACCCTGAACTGACCTCAGGCCTCGGGTTGCTCTGCCTGGCCGTCACCAGCCGATTCCGCAGTGGCCGCGGCAGGTTCAGGGGGCTCGACTGGCTCCGGCTCGGCGGCCGCCGCAGACACGCTGTCCCCGAAAATTGAACGCGCCAGAATCTCGGCCACGTCCTGGGTCTGGACTTTTTCTTCGGCCTCACGATCCTTGACACCGTTGTCCAGCATCGTCATGCAGAAGGGGCAGCCCGAAGCGATGGCATTGGTGTCCTGCGCCAGGGCCTCGTCGACGCGGTTCAGGTTAACCCGGGTGCCGATGTCCTCTTCCATCCACATTCGACCGCCGCCAGCACCGCAGCAGAATCCCTGCTCTTTGTTTCGGGGCATCTCTTTGCGGACAACACCGGGAATTGCGTCCAGGACTTTGCGTGGCGCTTCATAAACGTCATTGTGACGGCCCAGGTAGCAAGAGTCGTGAAATGTAACGCTAAAACCATCCAGCGCCTGCGGTTCCAGTTTCCCCTGGTCAATCAGGTCGGCCAGAACCTCTGTGTGGTGCTGTACTTCAAAGTTCCCACCAAATTCGGGGTATTCGTTGCCCAGTGTGTTAAAGCAGTGCGGGCACTGGGCGATGATTTTCCTGACGCCATAGCCGTTCAGCGTTTCGATGTTCATCTGGGCCATGGTCTGAAACAGCAGTTCGTTGCCCAGGCGCCGGGCACTGTCGCCGGTGCACATTTCTTCCATACCCAGGACCGCGTAATTTACACCAGCCTGATTCAACAGCCTGGCCATTGCCTGGGTGATCTTTTTGTTACGGTCGTCATAGGCTCCACTGCATCCAACCCAGAACAAGTATTCAACGTCCTGTGGGTTTTCCATCTCGCCCAGG
>JBFJWU010000040.1:0-14600 GCA_041623475.1 bacterium
CGGGCTCAACGTAGTTGGTCCCGCCGCAGGAATACAGGCCCCTGAAAACAGCGGATTCGAATCGCCAGTTGACCAGTTGCTGGCTGTCATCCCACTCCGCGTAATCGCGCCAGCCCAGGAATTCGGGCCGAATAAACTTCCGGATCGGCCTGGGTGCGGTTCCCGGGTCTCCTTCCCATTCATTGACAATTCGCGTCCGCCAGTCACCCAGGTCTTCGCGTTCGAGCTCGCGAACACTTGTGACGTTGGGGACCAGCGGGACGAGCTTGGTCAGTCCATCCTTCAGCAAACCGTAAACCTGGTCCGTCGGGTGGCTGATCTGTTCTTTGAATTCAAACTTCATCGCCAGTTCCTTTCGTGATCAGAAGAACGAGCCGATGCTGAACTCGAACACACGTGATCGTTCCTCAGGCTGCTTTTTGATTGGGAACCCCCACTCGAACCGCAAGGGGCCGATCGGACTGAACCAGCGGAATCCCAATCCATATCCCATCCGCATGGCGCGGGCAAAGAAAGCTTCTTCTTCAAGCCACGTATTACCAACATCAAAAAACACGACGCCCTTGATGCCGGCAGGCGGGATCAAGGGGAAGATCAATTCGCTGTTAAAGAACAGTTGCTTATTGCCACCGACAAAGACTCGCGTCACACCGGCGTACGGGTCCGACGGGTCACGGGACACCAGCAGGCTGGGACCGACGCTGCGGAAATCGTAGCCACGCACCGAAAAGATCCCGCCCAGGAAATACCGTTCGGCAAACGGCACCCGGTCCCCGCGGGTCGTCGCCAGGCCACCTTCGCCACGAAACGACAGCGTCAGGTGTTCCCAGACAGTCACCAGCTGGTGCATGACCATTCGATATTTTGTAAACGTGTGATCCCCGCCCAGGAAATAGCCGGCATACTCTACGGACCCCACAGATAACGTCCCGTTTTTCGGATCATATGGATGGTCCCGCGAGTCCCGGCGCAGGGCGAAACTGAGGCTGCGGGTTTCCCCATCCGTAAAAAACCTGGGACTGCGTACGGACACATTGGAGAAATCGATAATCTCGTCCCTGAGCGTTACGATCGCCCGTGTAAACAACGCCAGTTTGTACCCCACCGAAATACTGGCACCCAGGTTACTTTGCGTAAACGCCTGGACGTTGGCCCGCGACGCAAACTCCTGCCGGGTCCTGAAGGCGTCAATCCCCAGGCTGAACGGACTGTCCAGGAAATAAGGGTCGCTGTAACTGATCGAAAACGACCGTCGGCGGCCGCCGAACTCCAGCTGCAAGTCCAGGCGAACGCCGTATCCGGCCAGATTGCCGAAATTCAGCCTCAGGTTGCCGACAAATTTGTCGATGCTCGAGAATCCCAAACCGGCACTGGCCGTACCGGTAGGTCGCTCGGTCACGCGTACAGCCAGGTCCAGTTGGTCTTCGCCAACGGCGTTGGTTTCGAACGTTACGGTTTCAAAAAAGCCGAGTGCGAATATTCGTTCGCGACTGAGCTTGATTGCGCTGCCGTTGAACAATTCGCCCTCGTGGATCTGCAACTCGCGCCGGATAACCTTGTCCCGGGTCTTCGTATTGCCGACAATCGAAATTGCCCGGACGTAAACCATCGGGCCGCGGGAAATATCGAGCCGGACGTGCGCAATCCGCTCCGATTCATCAAATGCAAAATCCGGAACGACCCGGGCAAACGCAAATCCAAAATCTGAATAGGCATCGACTATCGCCCGGATACCCTCATCCAGTTTGATGCGGTTCAGGGGCTTGCCTGTTTCCAGGCCGATGATGTCACTCAGTGTCGACGGCCGGAAAAAAACATCGCCACCAAATGTCATTTCACCCAGGGTATATTGCGGGCCCTCCTTGACGTCGTATTCAATAATTGCCGCCCGACCGCCAGGCAGGTAGGTCACATCGGGTCCTTCGACCTGGACCTTCAGGTATCCCTGCTCCAGATAAGCACCTTCGATCCGAAAGCGATCTCGCTCAGCCTTTCCACGCTCGTATTGTCCCTGGCTGGTCATCCAGCTAAGGCCATTGGGTGGCCGGGATTCCATCCTGGCCTGCAGATCGGCTTCGGTCAGGTCCCGGGTCCCTCGTATTCGGACCTCCATGACGCGGACCTGGCTGACTTCGCGCGCCTCGATGACGACACGGACATCGCCTTCGTCACTGACGGGCTCGGTGCGAACGATGACTTCTGTATCAGCAAATCCCTCGTCCGCATACTCGGTTGCAAAGGCCTCGCGGGTTTCCCGGATCGCATTCGGGTCCAGGAACTCCCTGGTGCGAATCCGAATGGTTTTCTCGATCGTCTCGGTCGACAGTTCAGTTATTCCTTCGTGGGCGACCTCAACCACGAACGGCCGTTCCTGGAAGTACCAATGCAGGCTGCCATCTGCACGCCGGACCTCTACCTGGCTGAAATAACCCATGCTGGTCAATTCACGAATCGCCTGGGCAACACGGTCCCTGCCGGAATCGGCATCGACTTCCGCAACGATTCCCCGGACCAGCGCCGGATCCACGCGGTTCAATCCATGCAGGTTGTCGTCAGCACGCGCTGGCGTTGGCAGGGCATTGGCGACGAGGAGCATTGCCAGGACGATCAACGTGCGGCGCATATCAGCTGACACCAGCGTAATCAGGCACCGTTGGCTGGCAGCACCATTTACTGCTAGCTGGCAATGCGCCCATCCTCCATGTGAAAGTGCATTGGCATCAGGTCGGCGAGCGCCTGGTTGTGCGTCACCAGCACGATCGAGGCACCAGTCCGGTTGCCGATCTCGATGATCAGGTCATGTACATCTGCGGCGGTGCCCGAATCCAGGTTGCCCGTTGGCTCATCCATCAACAACAGGTCTGGCCCTCCAACCAGCGCCCGCGCGATCGCAACCCGCTGCTGTTCGCCACCGGACAACTCGGCAGGCAGATGGTCAAGCCGATGGCCCAGACCGACCGTCTCCAGGGTTTGTTCGGCGTGCGCCAGGGCGCTGGATCGCGATTGACCGCGAATCATCAGCGGCATTGCCGTGTTTTCCCGGGCGTCAAATTCATCCAGCAAATGGTGAAACTGAAATACAAATCCGATACGTTTGTTCCGAAACGCAGCCAGTTGGCCATCGGGCCGGGCAAAAACATCTTCGCCGTCAAACAGGATCGTTCCCTGGCTGGGCCGGTCGAGCGTACCGAGAATATGCAGCAGGGTGCTCTTGCCCGCGCCGCTTACGCCGGTCAAGGCCACGTGACCGCCCTCAGGAATCTCCAGGTCGATACCTTTCAGGACGTGGACCTGTTCCGGACCTTTCTCGTAGGTCTTGTGTAAACCGGTTATTTCGATGCGAATACTCATATACTGGCAACCTGATGCCTTGTCCGGGGCAAAGAATGATACGGAACTGCAGCCTGGCAGCCTCCACCACGGTCAGACGGATCTAACGCCGCCCTTACGCGGCTCCGAAGGAGCAACGGAACTGAATGACCGAAGTTGTCAGGATATCACCGCAGAAAGCGCCGGACCAATGACGTGTCCCCGTCAGTTGGTCGGATTATTAATCAGGACCGTCGACCGGCATTTGCCGCAGTCAATCGTCGATCCTGCGAACGCAGGGCTAAGCTGCAATGTGTGACCGCACCGGCACCGAAAAGACTCCCAACCAGCCTCCCGGCGACAATATTCCTGATTGGGCAGCAGCGGTTCAGCAGGTGGTTCGACAACTGGCTCGTCGCCGGATTTAGCTATGTCGCCTGAGGAATCTGCCAGCTGGAAGTCCGTCGCATGCGGAACAATGTGGTTGGTACCGCATTTGGGACACACAACTGTTGGCCGCAAATCAGACTCGGTCAACTTGATTCGCACACCGCAGGCGCACGGAATCGAAATGAAGGATGCCCGTCGATCGATAAACGCCATCGCTTCGGCCGCCACCGTCCCGCCACTCTCGTCGACCAGCGGTGCGCGAACATCAAATTGGGCGCCTTCGTCCATCGCCCCCAATCCGACAAGAAATTGCCCCGATTTCCCAAGCGCCCGCCAGGCAGCCTTTTCATAACTGCGAAAACCGGCACCACCGGCCATATTCCGCAGGATTTCGATCCGTTTCGGAGTTGGCGGATGGGTTGCCCCCCACCCGTGCGCCGCTGCCTGTACCGGATTCACGATATACATTGGCGCTACAGCCCGGTTGACTTCCATTCGCATATCCGCCGCACTGCGAGAAATCTTTTCGAGCGCTGACGCCAGCCCATCCGGGTATCGCGTCAATCTGGCCGACGTCGCGTCGGCCAGATACTCCCGTCCCCGACTGCAGGCAAAGTACAGCAGCCGGGCCGCGATCGGTGCAAGCACCGCCAGCGCCACCGCGGCGACGACCAACAACAACTGCAACTGGGGTGCCCCGCGCATGTCCAGTCTTTTGTGGTGATGACCGCGCAGGAGAAGGCCCCGGAAGAAAAGATCCGAAATCAGGACAATGCTGCCGACCATGACAGCTGCCGCCGTCAGGAACCGGACATCTTCGTTGATGATGTGGGCGATTTCGTGGGCGACGACGCCCTGCAATTCATCCCGATTGAGGCGCCGCAGCAGGCCGGATGTGACGGCAACCGCAGCGCGATCCCGCCGCATACCCACCGCGAATGCGTTGGGCACGTCGTTTTCGATGATAAACACCTGGGGACGTTGTCCCAACCCTGCGGCGATCGCCATTTCCTCGACAATATTGATCAGCTGCGGAGCATCTTCCTTGCCGACGCTGACTGCACCACTGCTGGCCAGCATCAGCGCGTCGCCACCAAACCAAACCGCCAGGACCTGGGTCACCCACAACCCTGCTGCTCCGGCCAGTCCCCATTTCCAGCCATGCAGGGGCTCGACAACGTAGCCCACGGCGGCACCAAGGGTCATTAATACGACCGCCATCAGTCCGATCAGGATCGAGGTTCGACGCCGATTCTCTTTGATCAGTTGCCACATGACGCTTTACCGCCGGGCAATACCGGTCGTACAGGCTCAATCGTTCTGAAAGTTGACCTGTGGAACAGCTCGCTGGGCCGACTCCGCCAGTTCGAAGAATTCCATTTCTTCAAAGTTGAACATTCCCGCGACAATATTGGCCGGGAATACTTCGCGGCGCGTATTGTACGTCATGACTGAATCGTTGTAGTGCTGGCGGGCGAATCCGATTCGATTTTCGGTGGATGTCAACTCTTCCTGCAACGCCAGAAAGTTCTCGTTCGCTTTCAGTTCCGGATATGACTCTGCCAGGGCAAAAATATTGGATAAGGCAGACGACAAACCGGCCTCGGCGCTGGCCTGGTCCTTGACACCGGTCGCATCCTGGGCCGCGTTTCGTGCCTGGATTACTTGTTCCAGCGTCTTTTTCTCGTGTTCGGCATAGCCTTTGACGGTTTCAATAAGATTGGGGATCAGGTCGTGGCGCCGCTTCAGCTGAACGTCAATCTGGGACCACCCGTTTCGACACTGGTTCCGCAATCCAACCAGACTGTTGTATATAAAGATTGCGATCACGACGACAAGCGTCGGGACACCCAGGAATATCAACAGGAAAAACTGGGTCAAATTCATTGCGAGCCTCCAGTAGTGTTATCAGCACTTTGCATATCAGATTTGTTCATCTCGTAACCGAATAATTGATGGATGAATTGTTGCACCGATTCCCCCTGCGCCCCACCGACAACCCGGCCCACACTGTTCAACTGCCCCTTCTTGAAGAACAATCCGCAGCCGGTCGGACAGCGTTCGTAGACGATGTCTTCCGAATCAGTCGTCACGCACACGCGCTCCAGGCGACGTCGACAACGAGGGCATCGCATTGGTGATCGTTCCATCGGGTCCTGGTCTGCCAGCACGGATTCAACGCACTGACCAATGCCTGGATCTCCGGCGATCAGGGACAACTCACCGCCGTCGAGCCAGGTTCCGTGACAGATTCCGCAGTGGTCAACCTCGACGCCCTGGTATTCAAGAATCATCATAGATCTCCCGTCGGCAGGGCAGCAATTGTCCATGACTTCAACGGCCACGGCGAATTTTTCCGTTGGCTGGGGGCAGGTGGCATTTTCGGGTCATGGACCAAAGTATAGCAGTCACAGCGGGGCCCGACCTGCCATTGATGTGTCGTGAATAATGTGTGATAATAGCGGTTTCCCGTAAAATCGTTGCAGTACCGCCACGAAGAAACGGAACCGCGAGCACGCACGTTCCTTTGGCTGGGCCTGCATCGGCTAATTTTGATTCTTAATTCAAGGCAGGACGGAAAAATGGCTCGTCGATGTGAAATCTGCGGCAAAGGCCCAATGACCGGGAACAACGTGTCCCACGCGCATAACAAAACCAAGCGGCGTTTTATGCCTAACCTGCAGCGCGTCCGTGCACTGCATGAGGGACGCAATCAGCGAATTGTTGTTTGTACCCGTTGCATTCGCTCTGGCAAAGTACAAAAACCGCCGGTCAAAAAGAAAGTCTGACCGTCCGGGGTTAACGTCGCCGTACGTTTCGAACGCCTTTCAGCTTCTGCAATTCTGACATTACCCGATCCAGTTCTTCGCGACTGGATACCACGACCGAAATTGTTCCTTCGGCCGCGCCCTCGCGACTGGTCCGAATCGATGTTTCGACAATATTGATCCGTCTGTCGCTGATGGCCTTGCCGATCTTGCCGAGGATACCCGGTGTATCGTCGACCTCGATCGCCAGTTGGACAGTCTGAGCTGAATCGTTAGCCACGCTGCGTCCCCAGTGGGCATCAACCAGCCGGTCCGGATTGCCATTCTTGACGTGGGGGCAATCAACCTTGTGAATTCTGATGCCCTTGCCGGCGCGAATATAACCAACGATATCGTCACCTGGCAATGGGCTGCAGCAGCCCGCAATATTTGTCTCGATCCCCGCCATTCCATCGACGACCAGTCCCGGGCTGCCCGACGATTCGCCGCGACTGGAACGGCGCAGCAACCGTTCCAGGGCAGGCAGGAAACCGCCATCGCGGGCAACCGTGTCGTCCGCATCGGGATCCAGCGCTGCGTGCAGGCGAGCAGGCGTAATCCGGCCATATCCCAACGCCAGCATCAGGGCATCGACATCACGAACCCCCAGTTCTTTGAGTACGGTGCCTGCTTCCGGTGAACCGACCCAGCGCCGTCGTTCCCTGTGGGTGCTGTGTTCTCGCAGTGCCTGGTCCAGCAGGCCGGCGCCAACGCTGGCAGCGTTTTCGCGTTCCTGGCGATTGAGCCACGCCCGGATTTTCTGCCTGGCACTGGACGTCTTGACTATATTCAGCCAGTTTCGCCGTGGATTCTGTCCCGACTGGGTCAGGATTTCGACGATATCGCCGGTAGCCAGACGATGGTCCAACGTGACAATCTTGCCGTTGACCTTGGCGCCCTGGGTCTGGTGTCCGACTTCGGTATGGATCTTGTACGCAAAATCCAGGGCCGTTGATCCAGCGGGCAGGTCAATGACATCGCCACCGGGTGTAAACACATAGACTTCGTCAGCGAACAAGTCAATCTTGACGGCTTCGAGGAACTGTTCCGAATCGGCCAGTTCCTTGTGCCAGTCGTACAGTTGCCGCAGCCACTGGAAATTCTGCTGATCCTCCGGTCGTGCCGCCTCTACATCCTTGTAGCTCCAGTGGGCGGCAACACCCATTTCAGCGACCAGGTGCATGGCGCGGGTCCGAATCTGAATTTCGATCGGCCGTCCCTCGGGACCGATCAGCGTCGTGTGCAGGCTCTGGTAGCGATTGGCCTTGGGCATCGCGATATAGTCCTTGATACGTCCGGGAATCGGAGTCCAGACGCTGTGCACCAGTCCCAGGACTTCATAACACTGGGGAAGATCCGGGACGATAATCCGAAAGGCGATCAAGTCGTACATTTGCTCAACCGGAACGCCGCGTTCGTTCATCTTGCGAAAGATCGAATAGAGGTTCTTGGGACGGCCCGACACATTGGCCTCAACGCCAGCCTCGCTCAGGATCCGGTCGAGTTCAACGACCACGCTGCGAATATATTTGTCGTGTTCTCTTTGACGATCGCGGACCTTGTCAGCCAGGTCGTGATACTGCTCGGGATGCAGGAACCGAAACGAAAGGTCCTCCAGTTCGGTTTTGACCCACTGGATTCCCAGGCGACCTGCCACTGGCGCATACAGGTCAAGGGTTTCGCGGGCTATCGCCTGCCGTTTGTCCTCGGGCATGAACTCCAGCGTCCGCATGTTGTGCAATCGATCTGCCAGCTTGATCAGGATGACTCGCAGGTCGCGGGCCATGGCAACAAACATCTTGCGAACATTCTCAGCCTGTCGGCGGGCCTTGGATGTGAAGCTGATCTTGCTGAGTTTGGTAACCGCATCGACCAGTTCTGTGACCACCGAACCAAACGTGTCGATCAGGTCATCGTGTGTGGCCCAGGTGTCTTCGATTGTATCGTGCAGCAACCCCGCTGCGACGGTCGCATGGTCAGAGTTCAAAAGCGTCAGGATATAGGCGACCCACAAGGGGTGGTTCAGATAGGGTTCGCCACTGCTGCGAACCTGGCCCTGGTGCACACGGGCACTGTAGACATACGCCTTGTAGACCAGATCGACATCGGCATCCGGATCATACTCCAGAAGTGAATCAACGATGTCCGATATTCGAACAATTTCCCGGGATTTTGCAGAAAAACGATCAGCGTGCGGCGTCGAATGGACGCCGGATTCGACCGCCCGCTGGCGGGACTCGGCCGCCGGCTCGCCAGTCAGGACTCGGCCGGCTTCCCGGTCTGTTCGGGGGCGATGACTTCGACACCACTGCTGGCGATCTCGCGCAGGGCAGTAACGACTTCCTTGTTCTTGCAGCGAACCAGGGGCCGTGCGCCTTGGTGCAACTGCCGGGACCGCTTGGCCGCAGCAACTACCAATCCGAACCGGTTGTCAATCTTGTCCAGACAATCATCAATTGTTACTCGAGCCATCGTACCTGTTCCCGTCCAATCGGAATCTGCCTGGCAGTTTCCGTAAATGGCAATAATCCGCCCTGGTTTTCGCACACCTGCTGTCGAAAACCGGACGGAACCTGTTAATCTGGTAGTTAGTGTAACGAATACAGCTGGCAAATTGCAATTTTGCGCGATCTGCGGGAACCATTTCCCGGCAACGCGGTCGAAAAAGGTATGCAGAACTTGGTTTCAAAACCACCAGAACCGCCCCAGAGTCCCGGTGAATCACGGATCAGATCCGTTGAGGCAACCGACGAACAGTTGGTCGCGCGCGTTCTCGGTGGGCAAATGGATGCCTTTGACGACATTGTTCGTCGTTACCAGGATCGCCTGTTTAACTTTTGCCTGCGTTACACCGGTAATCCGGCCGACGCAGAGGAAATTGTCCAGGAAACATTCCTGAAAGCCTATCGGGCGCTGAAGCGCTTTCGCGGCGATTCCAAGTTTTCGACCTGGCTGTTCCAGATTTCCAAGAACCTGTGCATCAACCGATTCCATCGCAAGCGGCGAAGAATGGAAAATCGCCACGTCAGCATTCAGGAAACGAACGATGACCAGTCCCCGGTTTATCAGCTGGAAAGTGACGACCCGTCGCCACAGGACAACGTCCTGCAGAACGAACTGAATGAACAATTGGCACAGGCGATTTCTGAACTGGACAGCCACTATCGCGCTGCACTCGTGCTGCGTGATGTCGAGGGACTCGACTATTCGGAAATTTCCTCGATCCTGAAGGTACCTGTCGGGACCGTAAAAAGTCGTATCCATCGCGGGCGTACGGAATTGCAGAAGATCCTGGCACCCGTATTGGACGGTCAATTGTGACAGCCTGCGCACGTTTCCGGCGCCGGTTTTCCGATATTTTCGAAGGCGAGCTTGAACCCAAGGGCCTGAAAGAATTTCATCGCCACCTGGACGGGTGCCCCACCTGTCGCCACGACTGGGAACAATTCAAAGGGACGATGTCCGCGTTGCATGACTTACCGCGGGCATCACTGTCCGAGTTCGCGGGTGCAAAGATGCGGCGTGAGCTGACGCGGCAATTGTATTTCCCGCAGGCCGAATCCCGCCGATTCCCCCGTTCAGCCGGCATGGCAGCAGCGGCAATGTTATTGATCTCATTTGGTTTTGTCATCGGGCAACAGGCGCCCCCGGCCACAGATACGCTTCGCATCCTGCAGGCGTTGCCGGACCCCGACCCGGAGGTCCGACTGCGAGACAGTCGGACGGGCGGCTGGATGAATGTTGAAGACCTGGCGTCGGACATCCTGCGAAAACGGCGCGCGTATACGCTGGTGCCAAGGGTACGTGCGCCATTGACGTCGGTTGCCGCCGACCTGCGGCGCGACCATCAGGAAATTGTCCGCGGCTTGACAGCACGTGGTGTTGGCGTTGATTCGGTTCAATTTCTTGCGCCAGTTACCGTCAACGAGTCGTTGCTGGACGGCCCTGAAGTCGAATTCTGGGTTCAGGAAGCCAGCCTGGACAGCTACCGCTGATCCGTTCGCCCGGCAACCGGGTAAAATCGTTGGATATGGAATTATTTACTGTCCTGCCTGTCGGCGGCGCGGGCTCGCGACTATCGCCCGTCACTGTGTTCGGTCCGCCCAAACCATTACTGAGGATGCCCGATCCCTGCGGCGACCCGTTGATCGTCCAGGCGCTGAAGCGAATGAACGGCATCGTGCCGCCGGGCAACAGGACCATGGTCCTGTCGGCCCAGATGCACGACGCGTTCAAGGAATCGGGACTGATCCCGGCGGATGTTCAGTCCACCGTCGAACCAGGAGCAAGGGGCACCGGTCCCGCACTGCTGATCGGCGCGCGCTGGGTCGCCGAACGGAACCCGGACGGCATTATCGTTAATGCCCCTGCTGACCATTTTATTGATGATGTCCAGGCGTTTCAGGAGGCAGTTGCGATTGCCGCCGAACTGGCCGTCAGGGGATACCTGGTCCTGTTTGGGGTGCCACCGCAGCAGCCGGACCCGGGCTATGGCTATATTCTGCCGGGCACGGATCTGCACGGGTTTGGACACCGGGTTCGTGGATTTCGCGAAAAACCTGATGCTGACGAAGCCAACGCGCTGATCGCCGACGGAGCCTTGATCAATTCTGGAATTTTCGTCTGGAAGGCAGAAACGTTTATCCGCGCCAACGAAGACCTGCGCCCGGACTGGGCCGCCGGCGTCACCAGCCCGAATCCGGACCCGCAGAGCTTTCTGTCGTTGGAATCGGGCAGTGTTGATGACGAGATCCTCGAAAAAGCCGTTGATCGACTGGCCGTCGTGCCGATGCCCTGCATCTGGGACGATGTCGGCACCTGGCCCCGGCTGCACGAACGAATGATCGAAATGAAACTGCTGACAACGGATTCGGGATTGGGATGGCAGAACCAGGTGCCGGCTGGTGACTCAGCCCCGGGGGCCGGGCAGTTCCGGATCCGGCTTGACGGCAGGGAATGGAGCGGCTCACTGGAACAGTTGTCCCGACTGCACACGGACTATGACCATTTCGAACTGGTTTAGCCACGCGGCGCGGTGAATTCTGGCGCACAACCGGCTAAACTGCATGACTTCGGTGGCCGTCTGGCCGCAACCTGACAAGGAGCACACAAAATGAGAGACCAGCTTCTGGGCCTCAGCTATGCGATGTTGGCAACGGGCGTGATCCTGACCGTTGCCGAGTTACTGATCCTTGATTCGGCCGTCTTTGCCAAGGTAGCACCGTTCGTAATCGGACCGTTGGTCGCCGGCGCAGCTGGCGTCTATGTCCTCAAGTTTCGTGGTGGAGCCACTTCAGTCGCACCGACAGCAACCAGCGACGAGCCGGCCGTTCAGGAATCTTCGGAAGACGCCTGATCCCGGGCTCCGCGCAGCTGGTAGATGTTGCCCGAATCGTAATCGCCTGCATATATCCTGCCCGTCGCATCCCGACCGAATGTTGAGATCAATATCGGCCATTTCCCCAACGCCAGGGCCGCCCCGGCCGTAACCGCCTGGGCTCGGTCCGCTGGCAACGAAATCGCCCACAACCGACCCGAGACAAAATCACCAAACACATAGCTGCCAACCAGGTCCGGCACCCCTGCCATCAGGATGTAACCACCGGTGATTGATGAACCATCGTCCCGGCCATATTCGTAGACAGGCCCAACCAATCCTGCAGACTGGCACTTTTCCTGCGGCGCAAAACAACGGGATCCCTCCCGAAAACGCCACCCCAGGTTGTCACCCGGTTCGACAATCGAAATTTCTTCCCACTTGTACTGGCCGACATCGGCCACAATCATCCTGCCGTCCAGGCCGAAACTGAATCGCCACGGGTTTCGCAGTCCAATTGCCCAGGTTCCCGGCAGGTACGCGGCATCGCCGGCAAAGGGTCCATCCGGCGCCGGCGGATACGGCCCGCCCGGGCGCGAAATATCCAGCCGGAAGATGGATCCCAGCGCGGTCAGGGGGTTCTGTCCATGGTTGTGGGGGTCTTCGCGCCAGCCGCCGTCTCCCAACCCGAAATACAGGTACCCGTCAGGACCGACCGCCAACTGCCCGGCATTATGGTTGCTGTATGGCTGCTCAATTTCGAAAACCAGCTGGACGAACGAAACATTGTCGGGCCTTCCAGGATTGATCCACGACAGCTGCCACTCTTCGATTCGAGTCCAAATCCGGCCCGCGTTTTCAATATTGCGGTGCAAAAACAGTCGGCCGTCGTTATCGATGTTCGGCGCCAGGGCCGCGCCCAGCAGGCCCATCTCGGAATCGGTCACGACATCCAGGCGAGCAAGCTCTCGCGACGTTCCTTCGGCTATGTCGAGGTAGTGGACGCTGCCCTGTTTCGTCAACGCGATCGCCCGATGGTCCGAGCCGGGGAAAAACTGGATATCTGTGATCTGTGGCAGGCCCGAGGCCACCCTGACCAGTTCAACCGGAATCCGGACACGGGTTCTATCCGTGCCAACAAATGCAGGATCCCGTAATACAACCTGGTCCCGGTCGGCCGCAGAGTCCGGCTCATATTCGGGGCTGAACAGCCGGATCGCCGTATTGCGAACTTCGGTGCAGGCAACAGAAGACGCCGTTGCCAGCAACAGCAAAAGCAGATGTTTCATTCATTCAAATTAGCATTGATCGTCGGACCAGGAACGCCGTACAGCCCGGCACCGGGCCTGGCAAACGTCTAAAATGGTCCCGAAACGCCTGTCTACCGGAGCCCTGAATGTCCCTGGCCATTTCTGTTGTATTCCCCGTGGCGGTTGCCGTCCTCTGTGGATTTGCGCTGGGCCGTTGGGGGCAGGTACCGGCCGCGCCACTGGCAAAAGCGGGCGTGTACGTATTTGGACCAGCATTGCTGCTGGCCAATGTGCCGGCGACACTGGCCAATGATCTACCATTGCTGGCACTGACCGTCGGTGCAGCATTGCTGATGCTGGTCGTCGGCCGCGTCCTGGCTGCGGCATTGGGAGAAACAGATCCCGATCGACGGGATGCCATCGTTTTTGCGACCGGATTCAGCAACTTCGGATTTGTCGGACTGCCGCTGGTCGAACTCGCGTTCGGGCCCGAGGCATTCGCGATGGGCATTGCCGTCCTGACGTTCCTGAACATTCCGACCGGGATCCTGGCGGTATTCCTGGCCAGCCCGCAGCCAAGCGTGGTCGGTGCCCTTCGGCATACGATGCGGGAACCGTTCAGCATCGCCGTTGTTGCATCGCTGATCCTTGGACTGGGCGGTCTGTCACTGCCGAACGTGGTCCAAAGGCCGCTTGACCTGCTGGCCGACGGCGCAATTCCCTGCATGCTTGTAGTGCTGGGAATCCAGTTGGCCAGCCTGGACCGTCAGGACTTCAGCCTGGCATCGGCCGTTGCAGTCCTGGTCGCCCGTCTTTTGATTTCGCCAGCTGTTGTTTTTGGAATCGCCGTAATTGCCGGAATGGATATTGATGGCCTGGCCGTGAAGTGCGCGACCCTGCAGCTGGCAACACCACCCGGTATAACACCACTAATTTTCATGATCACGTTTGGCCGAAATCCGGGCCCGCTGGCGGGCCTGATATTCTGGGGCACAATTGGATCTGTTTTCACAGTGCCGCTTGTGGCCGGACTTCTCCGCTAATGCAATCAACAAACCCCCTGGCCGAACTGCGTCGACGATGGACCGAACGCAGCGCGTTCGCAAAAGCCCGTAACGACTTTCGCAAGGGATTGTACAGCCGGGTATTTTATAACGTGTCCGGAATCATTTTGCTGGACATATACATCGTCATGGTGTTCGGAGTCGACTACTTCCTGGACTACGTCATCCCGGGAACGATGCTGATGTTGATTGCGTTTGCGATCGGATTCGCATTGTTGACGTGGCTGGCCCGGCGTCTGATTACCGTGTTCTGGTTCCGTCCGGATCCCGAATTTGTCCCGGATGACAAATTGCGCCGCGATGTCCTCAATACGCCGTTGAATCTTGCGCTGGCCGACTTTGCAATCTGGGTCATCATTGGCGCAATGGTAACCACGATGGTCGCCCGCGACAATCCCGACAACGCAACCAGAATTATGGTTCATATGGGCATCGCGTCGTTCTTCACAGCGCAACTGGTCGC
>JBFJWU010000041.1:0-14491 GCA_041623475.1 bacterium
CAGTTACGCAGTATCGAAACAGGCATGCCGATCCTGCGGGCTGCGAATACCGGCGCTACAGGCGTTATTGACCCGACAGGCCGGTTTACCGGCAAGATCAATTTGTTCCAGCGCGGATATGATCGCGGCACGGCACGACTGGGTGCACCGACGTTTTTTGGACAACACGGAGGATTCTGGAAATGGCTGTGGCTGGCATTTGCGGTTGCGGCACTTGCTGCAGTCGGGCAACAATATGTGCGGTCGAGATTGCGAAGTTCTGGATAGATCAGCCGTCCCGACCAATTCGGTTTAATCAATCAAGCGGAGTATCGATCCGGTATGGAAACAGGACAAATCAACAGGACCTTACAGGAAACCCGGGAGCGCCTGGATGCCCTAAGGGGGTATCTTTGACCCGGCTCAACGCCGCTCACAAATAAAGATTCTCGAGCAGCAGACCCTGTCGGAGAGTTTCTGGGACGACCAGGAAGAGGCGCGGCGGGTGATGAAGCAGCTCGAACGCCTGAAATCACCGTTGGAACGCTTTGAAGAGCTGACACAGACCGCTGACGATGCCGAGGTCATGATCGAGCTTGCGGTCGAAGAAGCCAGTGCCAATGCCCTGGCCGAGGCGGAAACAGCCTTGGCGCACATTGGTGTTGTGCTGGACCAGTTTGACCTGCAACGAATGCTCGGCGACGAGCATGACGATGCCAATGCCATCGTTACCATCCAGGCAGGAGCCGGCGGTACAGAAGCCCAGGACTGGGCTGAGATGCTGTTGCGGATGATGTTGCGCTACTGCGAACGAAACGGTTTCGACGCGACGCTGCTGGAGGTCACTGGTGGTGACGAAGCTGGTATCAAAAGTGCCACTGTCCAGGTCGACGGCGAGCTGGCATTCGGGTACCTGAAAAGCGAATCGGGCGTCCATCGACTGGTGCGTATCAGCCCTTACGATGCAAGTGCCCGCAGGCACACCAGTTTCGCAGCCGTTTTTGTGATGCCTGAGATCGACGAAGATTTGCAGGTGGAGATCGATGACAAGGAATTGCGTGTCGATACATATCGATCCAGCGGTGCCGGTGGCCAGCATGTCAACAAGACCGATTCGGCCGTGCGTTTGACACATTTGCCCACCGGAATTGTTGTCAGTTGCCAGAACGAACGTTCTCAGCACCAGAACAAGGCGACGGCTATGAAGTTACTGCAGGCTCGGCTGTACGAGCTTCGTCGGGCAGAGCAGGAAGAGCGAATCCAGGAGTTCCATGCCGGCAAGAAGAAAATCGAGTGGGGCAGCCAGATTCGCAGTTATGTCATGCATCCCTATCAAATGGTTAAGGACCACCGAACCGAGCACGAAACGTCTGATGTGGACGGGGTTCTGGACGGTGATCTGGGGGGATTTATTGACGCGTACCTGCGTCAGCGTGCCGCCGAAAATTCAGAGCTGTCGAGCGATGACTGACCCGATGATATTGCAGGATCAAGGGCGATACCAAAAGCAATGGTACCCTGATGGGCGGCCGGATTCGCGCTGGATCCGGGCGTTAGGGAAGCAATACCAATGAGTTCAAAGTCGACGCCAGAATCAGGGATCGCGGCGGCGCTTACTGCCGCCGATCCGTCCCTGAGAATTTCAACTGCGATCGAGGACCGACTGGCATTTTCGCGGGATTGCTGGCCGCTGTACCAGTTGCGCCTGCAGCAACACAGCCTGGGGGTTCGTCCGGCGCTGATCGTCTGGCCCGAATCTGCCGTTCAGGTGGCGTCCGTTTACAAATTTGCTGCCGAGCACAACATTCCCGTCACACCATACGGTGGAGGCAGTGGCGTCTGCGGTGGGGCGCTGCCCGATGAAGGCGCGATTGTAATGGACCTGAAAAGGCTGGACCGCCTTTTCGAGTTGTCTCCAGAGGACGGTGTTGCGACAGTTGGTTCCGGCTGGATCGGGCAAAATTTGGAGCACGAATTGAATGCGCATGGATTCACCTGTGGGCATTTCCCCAGTTCAATTATGTGCAGCACTGTCGGCGGATGGCTGGCGGCTCGCGGTGCCGGGCAACTAAGTACTCGTTACGGCAAATTTGAGGACCGAATGCGGGGCGTTGAATGGGTTTACCCGGATGGCACGATCGAATGGGCAGGTGATACAGCATTTGGCCGCGGAACCTGCGAATTGTTTGCGGGCAGCGAAGGAATTCTGGGGACCGCCACTGCGGTGCGTATGCGAATTGACCCGTTGCCAGAGGCGCGCCTGTTCAGATCGTGGGAATTCGAAACGATGGACAAGGCCGTTGCGGCTATGCGGGTATTGATGCAAAGCGGTCTGCATCCAGCAGCCGTCCGACTGTACGACCCACTGGATACGTTGCTGCACAGCAATTTGAAAAAAGGCGGTGAATCCGCGGCGATCGCTGCTGACAGTTCTGGTGGCAATGGACCCGGCATTCTGAAACAGACTGGCAGGTGGCTTTATAAACGTGCCGAGCGCTTTGCGCTGCAGGAACCAGGTGTCGCGCAGATGGTTGGTGAAACCGTTGCCCGGACATCGTTGCTGATCCTCATGTTTGAAGGACCCCAGCAATCGGCAGCGTGGCAGGCGACCCGTAGTGACGAGTTGTTGTCGTCCTTTGGCCGGCCCCTGGGTGAAGGTCCCGGCCGAAACTGGTTTGAACACCGGTATGACGTCAGTTGGAAACAGGCTGGCTTGCTGTCTGCGGGTGGATTTGTCGACACGATGGAAGTTGCGTTTCCGTGGAGCCGTTTGCTGGAGGGGTACAACGCCGTTCGTGAGGCGATGAAAGGCGAAGCGATCCTGCTGGCGCATTTCAGCCACGTTTATGAAACCGGTGCCTGTATCTATTTTTCATTTTCAAATATCCGCCGCGATCCGGAAGCAAACGAACGCCAGTATCGGGATGTCTGGCGCCGTGGCCAGGAGGCTGTTGTCCGGTCGGGCGGCACGATTACACATCACCATGGCGTTGGGCTGCTCAAGGCGCGCTGGATGGCAGATGAACTGCAGGGTGCCCATGGCTACCTGCGAAACCTCAAGGACACAATGGATCCTGAACGTATTGCAAATCCAGGGAAATTGGGGCTATGAGCATCGACCTGGACAAACTGATGCAACAACTGCCGGTCATGGCAGATCATTGCCTGGATCTGGCCGATGCCGGTCCAGACGACGGCTGGTGGACACACAGGGGGCCGGTCCTGCCTGTTGTCGCGCGTCCGCAGCTCAGCCAGGAACTGGAAGAGCTGTTTGAGTATGCGGTCCAGAACCGGATCGTCCTGGCCCCGATTGGCGACGGCACGTCTCGGTTTATCGGGCAAATGGATGCAGGCCGGACGGTTTTGCTGGTGCAGCCGGGATACACGTCGTTGTGGCACGGGCCTAACGAGGAAGATCGTACAGCCTGGTTTCCGGCGGGGGTATCAGTTGCCGATGCCGAAACGTTGCTGAACAACGCCGGATTCACAATGTCACCGTGGCCCGAAGACCACGGAACGCTGGGGGGCAACTGGGTTCATCCACGGGGCAGCTTTGGATGTCGTGAATTTCGGCACGCGGCGGCTCGGCGCACAGGCGCCCAGGCGTTGTTAGGCACCGGTGAATGGGTCCGTTCCAATGACACTCCGCGCAGTGCTGCAGGCCCCAATCTGTTGGCTGCGATGTCTGGGTGCGGTCCGGCAATTGGTCTGGTTACCCAGGTTCAACTATTGATACGACCATTAGGTGAATTGGCAGTTATGCGTGGACAAACAGATGACCTGGCGGGGCTTTGCCAGCGACTTCAGGCTTTGGTCAGGGACGATTACCTGCCGACCAGTTGCACAGTGTGGAAGGGCGAGGGCAAGAGCTGGAACGTCATGTGGCGGCAAAATGTCTGGCACGATTGGGCGGAACGGACGTTGCAGCAGGCAGCCGGTACACTGGCGCTGCAAGAGCTGGATCAGGACACGCAGTTGCCTGAATTAGCGGGCGGCGACAGCATTTTTGTTCCCTGGAGCAAGGTTGCCGAGGCTGCAAAAAGAAAGCGGGGCATCCATTTTTGCGGTCCAACCCCCGAGGGACTGGTTGCCATTGGCCAGCCGGCTGAACCGATACCTGGCCACTGGGGTGACTGGTTGGAGGGCGCGTCTGAGCGCGGGGTTTTGCCAACAGCAGGAGCGTTGTAGTGCATTCTGACCCGATCGAACAATGTGCATACTGTCCGCGTCTTTGCCACGACGTGTGCCCGACCGTTCGCGGGGAGCATCGCGAGACACCGTCGCCGACATCGCTGATGACATTCCTGATGCTGGAGCGCGAAACGCAGCTCCCTGACGGGTTTGACCTGGCCGCGGCCGTTGAGCATTGCATATCGTGTGGTCGTTGCGAGTCGGCGTGTCTGCACAGTGCCCGCCCATATGACGTATTTCGTGAAGCCCGGATACGCCTGGCGACTGGTCCCACCCCGGATGTCAACTGGAAGAAACTGCCGTTCACGTCTGCCGGCAGTGGCAACAGCCGATGGTTATTGCTTGCATCGCTGGCTGGACTGTCATCCAGAACAGTCAGGTCACGATTGAATTCGGACGACGAACGGATCTGGTATTTGCCGTCCCGGGGACTGCCACAAAACCTTGGCGGCATCTGGGATTCGGGCAACCAGCGTGCCATCGGCACGCTGGTCGACGCGGTCTACGAGGACCTCGCGACCGGTGAATATGCCGGGATCGCCTGGGCAGACTACAACGAACGACGGGCCGTACTGGGGTTAATCGAGAAAATGGACTGGCATGGTGGGACGGGCTACGCGCCACAGATCCTGGGACTGGTGCCGTCGGAGTCCCATCCGTGTGGACAATTGTCGCTGACGTGGGGCTGTTGCGGTGCCGGCGGCAACTACCCCAATGTCGAACCGGATGCTGCGTCAGAGCTGGCTGTTCGCTGCCAGATTCCTGAGTCGGTGTCGCTGCCAGGTACGTGTGTGGCCCACCTGAAGCAGAATGGACGCAGCGGATTTGCGACCGACTGGGATATAACGTGAAACGAGCCACCCAGTTTATCGTCAATCCGCGCGCTTCGAACGGAAATTGCGGCAAGATCTGGGAAAAACGAATTTTGCCCGAGCTTGAATCCATGGGCATGAGTCACGATGTCCATGTCACGGAGGGGCCGGGCCACGCCGTTGAAATTGCCCGGGATTTATACGGCACGGCAACAAAGATCATCAGTGTTGGCGGTGACGGAACACATAACGAAGCGGTTTGCGGCTATGCCCTGGCCGGCGTTCCCAATGACAAAACGCGGGTTGGGTTCCTGACGCTGGGGACAGGTGGTGATTTCCGCAAGACGCTAAGGCTGCCGCCAGACCCGCTGTTTCAACTGGAGAACATAGCCGAAGATATTCGCAAGGGACGAAGCCATCCGATTGACATTGGAAAGATGACGTTTGTTGACCATGCTGGAAATGATGTGGAACGGGCGTTCCTGAATATCGCGAGCTTTGGAATTGGCGGCGAAGTCGACGACCGGGTGAACCGAACCACAAAACTGTTTGGCGGGTTTACCAGCTTCCTGATCGGCTCACTGCGTGCCGCGGTGACCTACAAGAACAAGACCGTCCGCCTGAAACTGGACCGAAAAAACCTTGGTGAAGTAACCGTTCTAAACGTTGCTGTTGCCAATGGACGCTTTTTCGGCGGTGGCATGCAGGTGGCACCAGACGCCCATCCGGACGACGGACTGTTTGATGTGGTCATTATCGGCGACCTGTCTGCCCGCGAACTTGTCCGCCTGACCCCGACAATCTATATGGGGCGACATCTGGACCAGGAAAAAGTTGTTGTCCACAAGGGACGTAAACTGGTGGCTGAAAGCGATGACATCGTCTTGCTGGATGTTGACGGAGAGGCGCCAGGGCGGTTGCCGGCTACGTTTGAAGTGGTTCCCGAGGCGGTACGGGTGCTTGGCGTGCGCTTTCCCACCGACTGACTGCGGCGCGCAGCTTTACGTAATCTGCGGCGCTGTCCTCGGAGCGGTGTCCTCGAAATAGCGCTGCTATTCCTGCGGCCCCGCCCCTTGCGGGCATCACCACATCTCACGCAAATCTGCGCGCCTTTGCGCGCCAGAAGCACTGCGGCGCTGTCCTCGGAGCGGTGTCCTCGAAATAGCGCTGCTATTCCTGCGGCCCCGCCCCTTGCGGTCATCACCACATCTCACGCAAATCTGCGCGCCTTGGCGCGCCGGTGGCACTGCGGCGCTGTCCTCGGAGCGGTGTCCTCGAAACAGCGCTGCTATTCCTGCGGCCCCGCTCCTTGCGGGCATCACCACATCTCACGCAAATCTGCGCGCCTTTGCGCGCCAGAAGCACTGCGGCGCTGTCGGCGGAGCGGTGTCCTCGAAACAGCGCTGCTATTCCTGCGGCCCCGCCCCTTGCGGGCATCACCACATCTCACGCAAATCTGCGCGCCTTGGCGCGTGAACCGCGTTGTTTCGGAACTCAAGTCAGAAAATCAACCAGCGCCGGCACGGTGGCAAAGAGCGAGCCGAATACTGCGTTCCGGGGCAGGTCCTTCGTCAGGCGCTTTTCTTTTTTGGTGTCGACTGTTTGCCATGGCCGTGCCATTTTTTCATGCTTGAACTGACACCGATCTGCCACATGAACCAGTCCTGGATCCGTTGGGGGAAAATGCCCTTGAGCAATGGTACCCACTTGACAAATGCGGGTTCGGACAGCCAGGTCTCGTTTGCTTCAACGGCGGCGACGACTTTGTCTGCCAGGTCTTCGGGGTCCAGCAGTGGCAGGCCCCAGGGTTCGCGGATTCCGTTAAACATCCCCGTGTCGACGTATCCCGGATTGACCGTGGTTACGTTGACGTGGGTATGCCCAAGTTGACGAAGTTCGAGGCGGATGGACTCGGAAAATCCGATCACTGACCACTTGCTGGATGCGTAGGTTGCACCGTAGGGCAGGCCGATCATGCCCGACGCACTGGCAATATTGACCAGGTGAGCATCCGGACGATTGATCATGTCCGGCAGGAATTTGTGAGTGACATTGACAACGCCCATGGTGTTAACGTTGTAGGTCAATTCGTGCTGTTCCAGCTCTGTTTCCAGGAATGTTCCGCCAAATACGACACCGGCGTTGTTCACCAAAACATCGACCGGCCCCAGGCCGTCATTGACTTCCTTCCGTGCCTTGTCAATCTGGTCCTGGTTGGTGACATCCATTACGACACCCTGGACAGTGTGGCCTTCGGACTCTAGTTTCTTGACAGCTTCTGCCAATGATTGGGGGTTCAGGTCGCTCAGGATCAGGCGCGCGCCGCGCGCGGCGAATGCCCTGGCCATCGTATAGCCGATTCCCTGGGCGCTGCCCGTTACCAGTACGGTCTTGTTGTCTAAGCTGAGCACATATCCTCGCTTCCGGCGCGACGGCCAGGCGGCAGGTTCTAAACGAGGCTATATTCTATGAAATCGGCAGGGTCGGGCCAAACGGGGCTGATATTAATTCAATGTTGCTTCGCCAATCTTGTCACACAGTTCGTCCGGGTCTCCTGTCTTGTGGATAAAGCCGTCTGCGCCACAATCTGCGGCCATGAGGACCAGTTCTTCATCAGACTGGACCGAGTACAGCAGAACCTTTGCTTCCCGGGCATACGTATGTTTTTTCAACACTTTGGTGGCCAGGTTGCCTTTTTGATCGTGGACCGTTACGTCCATCAGGATCACATCCGGTTTGAATTCATTTACCAGGCGTGCAACAAATACATTGTCCGACGTGCGAACCTCGTAGCCGGCTTTCTCCAACGCGTCTTTTGTAAACCGCAAAATCATTTGGCTGTCGTCAACAACCAGAACTTTGCCTGTCGCCATAATCGTTATTCCTTTCGACGCAGGTGGCTGCGCCTGTCAACATGTACAACGCGAGACAACACAGGTAGGTCTCGCAGTATTTAAAGCAATTTCCCTGCCACTAATCGGGGCTGGTTTTTCACCGGATTGCCCCGAAAACGTGCAAATTCAGCATCCACCGGCCCGCGAATGATGCAATCCGGCATGGCAATATGCTGTAACGCGTCATTGTATCGCCACAAGATATTGATGCAACCCGCGGTTTTCCACAGCTGGCAGGATCGGTCAACAGAAAGCCGTTCCGTTGCGTAAGATATCTAATGCGCCGATCTAACATGTCACAGGAGGCCGCCTGAATGGGTGAAATAGTCAAAATTCTTCATAATCCGCGCTGCAGCAAGAGCCGCCAGACCCTCGAACTTGTTCGGCAGCAGGGCATTGAGCCGCAGGTGATTGAGTATCTGAATACGCCGCCAAGCGAATCGGAATTGGCAGCGATTGTGCAGGCCCTGGGTATTGGCGTCGAGGATCTGGTGCGTAAGGGGGAAGCGATTTACAAAGAACGATACAAGGGCAAGACGCTTGACCGTGAGGAGTGGATTGCCGCGTTGGTTGCCAATCCGATCCTGATTGAACGGCCCATTGTGATCAATGGTGACCGGGCGCGGATCGGTCGTCCACCAGAATCAGTGCTTGAGATCCTTTGAACTGGATCATCCCATCCATGGTGGCATCCGGGCTTCGCGCCGGGACCGGGAGCCGCGCGCGCTCGATCGGTCCCCGTCCGGAAACGTTATTAGAGCTTTACGAGTTCGAGGCCTGTCCCTATTGCCGCAAAGTCCGTGAGGCGATCACGGAACTGGACCTGGATGTGCTGGTCAAACCGTGTCCCAAAGGTGGCAACCGTTATCGGCCCGAGGTCAAGGAGCGCGGAGGGCAGGCCATGTTCCCCTGGTTGGTTGATCCCAACACGGGTACCAGCATGTACGAATCTGCTGATATTATTCGCTACCTTTACCGGCACTACGGGCGGGGGCAAGCAGCAGCGGCGCTCAGAATGGGGCCGCTCGGCGACATCTGGTCAACTGCGACGTCAGTTATTTGTCCAGCCGGTTTACGCCAGCAGCCATCAATTTTACCGCCGCAGCCCCTGGAATTGTACAGTTTTGAAAACTGCCCCTACTGCCGGGTGGTCCGAGCGACGTTGTGCGAGTTGGAAGTACCGTGGATTCTGCGAACAGTTGGCAAGGGCAGCGCATCACGGGCCGCTTTTGCCGAGCGCAGTGGACGGATGCAGGTCCCCTGGCTCGTTGATCCAAATACGAATATCGAGATGTTCGAATCCCGGGATATCTGCCGATATTTGAACGAAACCTACGGTGCGACCGCTTCCTGACGGGCACCGGCATCCAGCTCCGCGGCCGTACGCTCCATTTGCATCTGGATCAGCTTTGGGCCCGCAACTTCCAGCAGGTTGATGTCCGGATCCAGTTGGCGGCCCAGACCCTCCAGAACCATGATTCCAACGTTGACGCTGGTAAAAGCGCTTTCGATCTTGATCCTGTGGCGGCGAACGGCGTTCATGATCTGGCTGAGCACTGCTGCGATCTCAATTTCTGACATTGGCAGGTCAATGACGGCCTGAAAAATCTGGTCAATGTCGTGCTTGAATGCATCCGGGTCCCTGCAGTCCTGGTGCGGTGCGTGGATGATCATCAGTTCTGCAGCACGGGCACCATCTCGTGCTGCGATCGCGCCGAACGTATCGGTAAAGTTTCGCAGGTCCGTGGGCCCCAGTTCGGCAACCATTCCCGTATCCAGGACAACAACGTGCAGTTCGTCACCGGCTTCCCGAACCAGCAGGTTCCCGGGATGCAAATCGGCGTGAACAAATCCGTCCTTGAATACCATTTGCAGGAATGCATCCAACCCGATCCGGGCCAGGTCCGCCCGTCTGGGGTCAGACGAGTTGACATAGCGCGCGATTGGCACACCTGGTTCAAATGATTCAATCAGGACAGTTTCGTGGACCAGGCCAGATACAGGGCTGGGGAAATGGACGTTCCCGACATCGGCGAAATTCTTGCCGAATTGTTCAAGGTGACGGGCTTCGGCGACCAGATCCAGTTGATTGGCCATGGTTTCGGAAAAGGTCTCGGCACTTTCCGGCAGGGCGACCCAGTGCAGTGACGGGATCTTATCGATCAGGCGCGCGAAGAAGCGGATAATCGCCAGATCCGTGTCGATCACTCGAGCGGCTGATGGATGGCGAACCTTGACCGCGACCTCTGTGCCGTTGGCCAGGACGCCCCGGTGTACCTGCGCGATGCTACCGGACGCCAGGGGCTCCGGCTCAAAACTCTGGAAAATTTCTTCTAATGACCTGCCGAATGCGTCTTGAACAAGCCTGTTTGTATCCCGGGCACTGTGGGCGGGCGCGTCGTCGTGCAACTTTGACAACGCCTGGCACATATCTGGCGGAATCAGGTCCGGGCGCGAGCTGGCGATCTGGCCCATCTTAATGAATGTTGCCCCTGCCCGTTCAAGCGCGCGAACCAGCGCATCGTATGTTGACGGGCGGCTGCCAGGGATTACCAGCACGAACGGTAGACGGCCAAGCACAGGCGCAAAAACCACAAGCAGGTGGAGAAAGCGAAAAGTCAAGCGAACAACACGCATCGAAACATTCCCGGCAACTTGTTGACTGTGGGTTCAGGTTAAGTGAAAAATCACACCTGCACAAAAAAGCCCGCGGCAGATGCCGCGGGCCGAGGGAGATTGAACTTGCGCCCGGGATTACTGCGCGATTGCTTCGATCTCGAGAATAATTGTGACGTTGTCGCTGACCACCAGGCCACCGGCATCCATGGTCTTGTTCCACTTCAGGCCAAATTCCTGCCTGTTGACATCGAACGACGCGCTCATGCCAATTCGTTTCTTGCCCCACGGATCGACAATTGGTCCCCGGATAATTGCCGGGAAGGTAACCTTCTTTGTGACATCACGCATGGTCAGGTTTGCCGTAATTTCCAGTCCGTCCTTGGTCTTTTTGACTTTGGTCGTTTCAAACTTGATTTCAGGGAATTTCTCGGCATTAAAAAAGTCATCACTGCGAAGATGGTTGTCCCGTTTTTCAATGCCGGTATCAACGCTGGCGACCTGAATGACGCCCTTGGCCGAGGCTTTTTCTGGCTTGTCGGGGTCATAATTGATTTCGCCGGAATACTCTGTAAATTTTCCCTTGACGTTGGAAATCATCATGTGCGTCACGTTGAACATCACATCCGAATGTGATTTGTCGGGCAGGTATGTGTCGGCTTTGGCGATTCCCGGTGCGGCGGCGACAGCCAGACCCACGCCTGCGACAAGGGACAGGATCTTTTGTGTTGTAAAGTTGATCATTAAATGAGCCTCCATCTTGTGGCATTGACTGGTCCGACATGGATCCAGTGGTTGAATGTTGAAGACATAATACTTCATTAATAAAGTTTTCTCAAGTGCAGATTGGCGCCCGGGGTTTCTGGCCCGATTGAGTCGGGTACGATAGTCAGGATGATCGATTTAGTCACAATGATAATTGCGGCCGTGGTACTGGCAGCCGTGCCTGCCAGTACATCCGATGACGCGCCACTCTTGATTATTTCCGGCGGCGGTGGTCCCCCGGATAACGCCATTAATCACCTGCACAACGTCCAGTGGGTCGAGCAACTGTGGACCGGACGCGGCCGGGTCTGGTCGCTGGTTGCCGACGGAACGGATCCGACCCCCGATGCGGCCCGGGCCGTCCCGCCAACCGCTGACGGCGTTGATTACTGGCTGCAACGTCTGTTGATCGGCAGCTGGCCCATCCTGGAGTTTGTCAACAGTACGTCACGTTCCTTACATGGGCCAGCGACGATTAATGCGCTGCAGCAATGGGTTGCAGGCGAGGGAGCCACGCTGGCGGCAGGTACAGTCCTGAATGTCTACGTGACGGACCACGGGACCCGTAATGACAAGGAAAGCGAAATCGTGCTGTGGGGGGAAAATATCGGCGCTGCCGAGTTCGCCAGGGTATTGAACGGCTTACCCGAGGGTGTTGGTGTCAGGTTGATCATGGCCCAGTGCTACTCCGGTGGATTTGTGGATACGGTCCACAGATTGCTGGACCAAGGTCGAACCGCCTGCGGATTTTTCTCGACGTTGCCGGATCGGCTGGCTGCAGGTTGCCGCTATGACCCGGCCGGTGCCGCCTACAACGAATTTACAACAGCGTTTTTTGAACAACTTTTCGGGGTCAGGCGGATTGGCGCGGCCGATGTCGAAGATTCCGGTGAATCAGTGGCGTCCTATGCCGCAGCATTTGCCAACCTGGGCCAGTCCCTGGAGACAATTGATATTCCCAACCGCAGTGCGGACTGGATGTCAATCCAGGGAGAGCTTGAGCCAACGTGGACAGTTGATCCATCGAATCCCGACGAATTGCCGACGATGGCTGTGGATCCGGTTGCCGGACGACTGGATGAACTGGACCTGGCAATTGCTGAGGACCTGTTGGTACGGTTTCCCTGGCTGATGTATCCGTATCAAGATGGCTTTACGGCCTTGTACGACACAAACCGGGCCCGGATCAAGGCATTTATTGCTGGTCATCAGTCATTTCCCGAGATTCAAAAGCTGGAAAAGCTGTACGATCAACAGGATCGGGTGATGTACCAGAAAGAGCAGCGTGCAGCACAACAGCTGCGCCAGCAATTCCGCGAGCCGGGGACGCCCGGTGGTGCACGGCAGATGGCAATTGGAGCAGATGCCGCAGGGCGGATGTTGGCCTGCGAGAATGCGGCGCCGCCCGGAAAATAGGCGAGCTACCCGGACCTGAAACACGTTTCAGTTCGGTTGAACGAAGCTGCCGATTCGTTTACAATTGTTGCATTGCAGCAGGGGCGATGCGCCCCGCGAAATCAACATCTTTTGTCCGTTTGTTAATCTTGCCGTCTGCCGATGCGGCGGCTAAACGAAAGCGTTTTGCGTCATGAATATTCACGAGTACCAGGCCAAGGAACTCCTGCGTAAATACGGGGTTCCGACGCTGGAGGGCCGGATGGCCGAATCCGTCGATGCAGCAGTCGACGCAGCCAAGGAAATCGGCGGCGACCTGTGGGTGGTCAAGGCACAGATCCACGCCGGTGGGCGCGGCAAAGCTGGCGGTGTGAAACTGGCCAGGTCCCTGGACGAGGTCAAGGCCCACGCCGAGGAGATCCTGGGCAAGACCCTGGTCACGCACCAGACCGGCCCCGAAGGCAAAGTCGTCCACAAGCTGTTTGTCGAACAGGGATGCGATATCGAAACCGAATTGTATGCCGGACTGACGCTGGACCGGGCTCAGGGACGACTGGTCGTCATGGCATCGACTGAAGGTGGTGTCGAGATTGAGGAAGTTGCTGAAGAATCACCTGAAAAGATCTTTCGCGAGACTATAGACCCCGCGTACGGGCTGAAGCCCTATCAGGCACGCCGGATCGCGTTTGGCATGGGACTCGAAGGCAAGGTTGCCGGCAAGGTTGCCAGTTTCATTGTCAAACTGGCCCGGGCATTTGTTGATACCGACGCCGCAATGGCCGAAATTAACCCGCTGGTGATCACGAAACAGGGTGATGTCATTGCCCTGGATGCCAAGATGGGCTTCGATTCGAATGCGTTGTATCGCCAGGCGGCAATCGTCGAAATGCGGGACCTGACCGAAGAAGACGAAAAAGAAGTCGAAGCCAAGAAATCGAACCTCAGCTATATCACGCTGGAGGGCAATATCGGTTGCCTGGTCAACGGCGCCGGATTGGCCATGTCGACAATGGATACCATCAAATACTACGGCGGGGCACCAGCAAACTTCCTGGACGTTGGCGGCGGGGCCAACAAGGACCAGGTAGCCAGCGCGTTCAAGATTATTCTCAAGGACCCCAATGTCAAGGCCATCCTGGTCAATATCTTTGGCGGCATCATGCGCTGCGACACGATCGCCGAAGGCGTGGTCGCCGCCGTTGAAGAAGTCAAACTGGATGTGCCCCTGGTTGTTCGCCTGGAAGGCACCAACGTCGAACTGGGCCGCGAAATCATCGAAAACAGTGGTCTGCCGATACAAACTGCGACCTCGCTGGCCGACGGTGCTGAGAAAGCCGTCAAAGCCATCGAAGCCTCCTGAGCGAAAGAAGTTAAACAATGAGCATTCTTGTAAACAAAGACACCAAAGTCATCGTCCAGGGCATCACCGGCAAAACCGGCGCGTTCCATACGGAGCTGATGATTGAGTATGGCACCCAGATGGTCGGCGGCGTGACGCCCGGCAAGGGTGGCGACGAAGTCCACGGGCTGCCCGTTTTTGATTCTGTCGGCGAAGCAGTTGACAAGACCGGGGCAAACGCATCGGTCGTCTATGTTCCGCCGCCGTTTGCAGCGGATTCGATCCTGGAAGCTGCTGACGCTGGCGTCGAACTGGTAATTGCAATTACCGAGGGCATTCCGGTCATGGACATGATCGAAGTCAAACGGTATTTTCAGGAGCACCCCGAAGTCAAACTGGTCGGACCCAACTGCCCGGGTGTGATCACGCCGGGACAATTCGGGCCGATCAGGCGGGTCCGTGAACCGCGAAGGGCGCGCTTGACCCGCACCATGTCGAGA
>JBFJWU010000042.1:0-14375 GCA_041623475.1 bacterium
GGCATTCACCATAGACGACCAGCTTCGATTTGCCAGGCTATCCGGAGACGACAATCTAATCCACGTTGACCCGGTTGCGGCCCGACGCCTGCACTGCGGTGGCGCGATCGTGCACGGCGTACACCTCCTGTTCTGGGCCCTGGAATCCAGCGCTGCAAATCACCAGAATGCCCTGACGCCGCATTCGATCCAATGCCGTTTTATTCGGCCCGTCTATCTGCAAACCGAAACAACGCTGCAAGTATCCCAGAACAGTCGCGAGTTGAGACTTGAATTACTGGTCGACAATGAAACCGCCATGGATGCTCGACTTGAGATGGACCCACCGAATCACGACGCAGGACTGGAAAACAGTAACAATTCGAAGACGCTGGCATCAGCAACTGACCGAATTGCAGACGGCAGCGACGAGCCGGCGTACGGCTCCCTAGCGTTGGCTTTTGACGTTACGCTGGCTGAAGAGATGTTTCCAAATTTAGTTAGAAGACTATCCGCGCGAGACCTTGCCGTGCTGCTATCCCTGTCTCGACTTGTCGGTATCCACGTGCCCGGGGAACACTCTTTGTTCCATGAATTTAAGCTACAGTTTTCGACTGCAATGGCAGCTGAGAATCTGGATTTCAAAGTACGAAAGTTTGACTCGCGGTTTGGTAAATATGAAATTGAGGTCGAATGTCAGGGGGTATACGGAATCGTCACGGCCTTTAAAACAACCGGTCCCGTCGAACAGAAACCTTTGTCGGAATTGGCGCCGCTACTTCAACCGAATGAGTTCGCGGGTCAGAAGGCGCTCCTAATCGGCGGCAGTCGAGGCTTGGGTGAGGTATGTGCAAAACTGCTCGCCGCGGGAGGTGCCGATGTTACCATCACCTTTCATAGCGGCAGGGCAGACGCGGAAAGGGTCCTCGCAGAATTACAGACAGTATCTCCAATGGCGAAAATGACTCAATTTGATGTTATCGCCCAAGACAACGCAGACTTGCCTGCGTCTTTACAAACTGCCCCGACAGACGTTTACTTTTTTGCTACGCCATTTGTATTTTCTGGCAACCGTGGCAGTTTTTCGGATACCCTGCTGGAATCGTTCCGGCGGTTCTATGTTGACGGATTCAGGCAGGTTGTGGAAAGTTTCGGTGAACTGGGCACCCGACGATTCTTTTTCCCGTCAACGGTTGCGATCGACGACCAAACTCCGGACCTGAAGGAGTACATTCAGGCAAAGCTTGAGGGCGAAGCTCTCTGTAGCGAGATAGCCACCGAACGCCTCGAATACATCTGTTATTTCTACCGCTTCCCGCGACTGGCGACTGATCAAACTGTCAGTATTTTTCCGGTGGATAATGCGGACCCTGCGACCGCAGTACTGGCGGCGCTGCGCAAGTTTTCCACATCATTAGGACCGGAATGACCCGACCTCAATCGTCGACTTCCAGAACATAAGCCACATTGACCGGCAGGGCCTGATCCAGCGACTCTTCCAGTGTTTTCCCCTCGTAGGGCAGTCGCAGGGCGTTCACGATCTTCAACCCGCATTCGGCCAACAAATTCTCAAAAGATGCCACATCCCTCCAGAGAAAAATGTGGTCGACTGCCGGCGCATTCATACAGGTCGTGACGAAAAGGCTCCCGTTTGCAGCAGCCAGATCGCGGGCGCGTCGCAAAAACAATTCCGGATGTTCCACGTGCTCAACAACTTCGCCTAACACGATCGCATCGTAACCGCCGACAACAAGCGTGTCCGCCTCTAGAAAGTCTGCCTGGTGCAGGTCAATCCGGTCAGTTTGATCGTTATGGAAATAATCGATGATTGACGCGGTTTGATTGACGCTCTCAGTCGACAGATCCACTCCTGTTAGACGATCAAAGTCGCCAACTTCCATCGCTTTGCTCAAGAACCAGCCGTGACCAGGACCAACTTCTAGGTAGTTGCCCCTTCGCCCTGGACAAAATTCCGTCGCAAAAAACCGCCGAATTGCGATATGATTCGGCCAGAAAAAACCACTAATCGCAAGACCATACATGTACTTGCTCATGTAATCGCTGTTCATGTACACACTGTCCGCAACCTCGGCGTACGATGAATATCGGTACGATCCGTGTTTACGAAAATAGAGTTGCTCGCGCATCATTTCATCAACGATAAACAGGTAGCTTTCGGCCAAGAACGTTACCGACAGCCCTTTGGCAAGGCAATAAGCCAAGTATTTTTCGAAATCCGAATAGTCACTTTCGTCCAGATGCCCCAGTGCAGACAACAGGAATTTTGCGTGAAGCGGGTTCTCCTCGAGAACAAATCTCACTAACGATTTCACCACAGCCGGTGCTTGTCGTTCGTCCAGAAAGGACGCCAGATCAACGGTCATCAAAACCCCTTCTACGCAATCGGTATCTGTTTTCTTACAAAGACTGCAATCAACAATCCTACCAGTGTTCCCCCTGCTCCAAAAATCGATTTCAAGCCAAACTCATTCATTCCGTTGCCTCAGCGATGCTTGCAGGACTGGTAAGCCCGGGTAGATTGTTTATCCGGGCCTGATGACAGTTTCCCATAAAGCTGGACGGTATTCTTGCGGACAAGAAGCCAGCCCGGAAATTGACAACTAAACGGATTGCGTCGCCGAATTCCAGATCTCTCAACGCCAAACCCGATTGACGGGGACCGGGACAGAATCACTTCCAGAATCTCCTACTCGTGATTCTTGCGAACCGAATCTAGTTAGGCAATGACTTCATCGTAATTCGATCGATACTGGGCCCCTTCTAAAAGTCGACTTTGACCGATGGCAACTAAACAATAGAAGAAGTTTTCGAATTCGGCCGTCCAAAACTGGCGATACCAACCGAACCGTTCGACCCCTCTGGTGGACATTGCAGCCAGTTGCAAAACCGATGCGTCGCGGGGAATTTTCCGAAAACAAGACGAACAGGACCTTAAGAAGCATCAGGGCCAGCAGTCAAAGAAAATAGTAACTACCGGAAAATGCGGAATCGACTTGGATCAGATCTCTAGACTGGAACTGACGTAGACGGGGACTTCAGGCGGCTCACATACGGGTCGCCCAAGGAAATCCGAATCGGGAACCTCGCGGAACCCGTGATCCTCCAGAAACCCTTTGATCAGTTCGTTTTTGGTTGTCGGAAAGTATTGAGCCAGGAGCTGGGCGCCGCCCCTGATGCCAACAGCATTCAGTACATGGTGAATGAAACTGGTCTCTACGCCCCGCCCCAATACCCGGCAACTCATCAAGAACGTGTCCAGAATCCAGTTGTTTTCCTTTTCCAATTCGACAATGGCAACACCGACCAAGCCATAGTCACCAAATCGGTCGGACACGTCCAAAGCGAGCACCATTACTGATTGCTGACCGAGAAGATCGAGTAATTCTTCTTGCGTTCGTCGCCGGGTAGTCAGATTGAACTGATTCGACTTATTTATCAGTTGAGTGGCCCTGCTCACATGGCGACTGTCGACTTCAAAAACGGTAATGTCCAACTCAAGAGATGCAAGGAAATCAGCCTCGGTCAATTCACCGCGATGCGATTGCCGCCGGGATTCAGCTTTTACCATTTCGGTCCGCTTTTTGTCTTCGGCGGTAATTTCACGCCTGTCGAACAGCATTGAACTCGGTAACAAAGACGGTAGTTCCGCAAGCTCTTCAGGAACAATCAGGCATTCGACCTCGGGCAAGCGCTCACATACTTCTGCAATTTCCTTCGGGTTGTCGTCAACAAAGACAAACGAATCCAGACCGATATTCAATTGTTTCGCGATATCCAGGATACTATCAACTTTTGAACGCCAATGAACCTGGAATACGGCGACATCGTCGCGCCGCAGCACCATGGCATCATGCGAATCAAATACCTCGAACACGTCAGCCTCGTTGTTTTTGCTGGCAATACAGACGAAGATCCCGTGTTCCTTTAGATACCGCAGATGCCGCTGAAAATCCAAAAAAGCTCGTCCGGGAAAGGTCTCACCCAGTTGAATTCCGGCCAATCCGTCTTCACCTACGATGCCGCCCCACAACGTGTTATCACAATCCACGACAATGCATTTCTTCGACGCGCGCGTCGCCGCTACTAGTTGCCGGCAGACTTGACAGGCCAGCCGGTCCCAAAAGGCCACTGAGTATGGCTGACGATACAGGTACCATTTCCGATCGTCTAACGCCGCAACCTTGCCAGTCGCTGAAACGATTGCCGCCAAGCTGACCGCTAACACGCCGTCCAGTTCTTCGATGTCAATCGCCCACCGCGTCAACAAATCGGAAAAGTACGTACGTAGCGCTGTGGCGCCAGGTTGATCCAGATCGAACCAAGGTAAGGAAGGAACTCCGGGAACCGACACAATCAAAGTTCCAGACGTGGCCTGCCTCAACATACGTACACAATCCAAAAACCCGGTCAATTCCTCTCGCAGCGTCGCCTTGCTGCCGGGTTCCCCCATAAATACGGATTCAACCAGACTCGGGAATAAATCTTCGATCCTGAATGTCAACACGATCAGATCTTGTTCGATGTTGCTAAAGGCTGCCGACGGCTTCAGGCAGGATTGAAATACCTGGTCCTGCGGCCCCACCGTAATCTGCGGATACTCGAAGCCGCATTGAAGCAACGCTCCACCGAGATGAGGGATAAAGCCGTCTATAGTGAAGCTGGAAATCAGGCCAACGCGAAGAGGACCGGGCAGATTCTCAACTGCCGCTGATTTGTTCGCAACGAATTCCTTCCAGGCCGCACGGTAGGTTACTGCCTCCTGGCTGGTATCCGGCATTTAGAGTTCGACACCCTTGCTTTTCAGAACGTCACGCGCCAAACCGATCGAGCTCATTTTCATGATTTCGCGGGTTGACAGATTCACGCCAAACTCTTCTTCGATGGCAACGACCAGTGCCATCGCAGCCAGGGAATCCCAGGAACCGACTGTGTCTGGCGAGCTTTCGTCGGACAAATCCCCGACGGGAACGTCCAGGGTTTCCGCAAAGATCTGCACCAATGGATCCACAACTGAATCTCCTGAGCGATACAATCCAGAATCGAATTCTGCCTGTGTTTTTTTCAGTCGCCATTATACCTGCGCCCTGTCTTCGTGTCATTATTTACGGCACCGGAATACACACGAAAAAGGCGCAAAGATTTGCCGGATACCTCGTTTACGCGACCTCAGATTCCGGGTTCGCGTTAGTCGGCGCACTGCGCCAACTAACGAACAACTCGCAGCCGTTAGGAATCTAAATCCGGCCAGAAGCAAAGTTCAACGCCAACGGCCTGGTTTCGTACTCAATTAGCGTCAGCAAGATGATCCTTTCGACCCGGAGCATCAAGACATCATGGACGAACTATACGCCAAATAGAGCGCAGAACCAGCTCCAGCGGACCGCGGCTTTGGCCTGTCCAACACGGGCAGCCCAACCGAGGACTGGGCTTCGAATCTGGTTATTAGGTGAGGAACGATCAAGTGCTCGGCTGTGTATTTGCCAGATCTCGTTAGGTACATTGCGTCGTTTTTTCTGAATGACATGGGTTCCTTCCCAACCCGTTCAACAACGAGAAAGTTCTTGATAAACTACAGTCGGCTATTGACAATATTAGGATCTTAGCCGGACAAAAGAGAAGCGCTCTGAGTCCGGGCAAAAACGCACCCCTGAATATTTGAGCGTTCCTGATATTTTGCCGCAACAGCAGTAAAGGTTTCTATTGTCGGGGCTGGGGATTGGCGCCAAGTACTTTGGACGAGTAGCGCGGATCATTAACAAGACGAATAAGATAAAGATGACTACGCGCATGCGAACCGAAATCAAATCTCTAGTTGCTGAGAGCACCGAAAGCATTTTCCGCTCGGATGTCGCCGACAGATTTGCTGACTACGGGCGTGTCGGGGTCACAAGTATCGAGGAAATTGATCCGGTTACATTTCTTATGGACACCTTCTCAATGAGCTGCAGGGTTTTGGGACGAAACGCTGAAACTGCATTCGTTCGCGAATTACTCGACGAAAATAGACAATTTCGTGAAGAATTCGTCAAAGGGCCGCACGGGAAAGCGGCCGGGAACAATTTGGTTGAACATTCTTTTTCTCAACACGGACTTGCCAATCGGCGAATTGAGTACAATTGGGAATGTTCTGTAGGTCTTAGCCTAGGGATGCCGCATTTCGACGACAGTCACCTAGAAATGAGGCCCTAGTGGGTGCCGGGTTCGACAGCACTGCTTATTTTCTCGATCTTATGGTAGTCGGGACTCTTATACTTCCGATCTTTTTTGTGGTGCGGTACCCGCTAGGAAGACGAGTGATACTAGCAACCGTCGGCATTTATCTTCTCCATCTAATTGCTCCGCGGTTGGCCATTTTCTATTGTTTGTTCTGGTTCTTTGTATTTGTTCTCCAGCAAATCATTGTTCGGTTTCGCGAAACCGAACCTTGGGGGCAGATGGCATTTTGGGCTGCCGTATTCGCTATTCTTAGCCCACTGGTTCTTTGGAAACTGATAGATAGAGAATTTGTGACCTACTTCAACTTACTGGGCAACCAACTCTCGTTCTTTATTCATGATCGCGTTGGGACAATTGACCGCTCCAGAGCCATAATTTTGCCGATTGGACTATCTTTCGCCGTGTTTCGCGCAATTGACTTACTCGTTAAGACCAATCTTGGGAAACTGAACCGGCTCGGTATAGACCGAATCTTCTACTACGGCTTTTTCCCGCCTATACAAATTGTCGGACCTATAATCGAATACGAAGAATTAGTAGAACGGCCTCCTGCTCAAAGACCCCGCGTAATTGAGGACGTTTATCCTGGCTTCGCTCGTTGCCTGTTTGGATTATTCAAGGTCTTGATAATTGCAGCGGCTCTGCAAAAAAGTGAACGGGTATTCTACTCGTATCCGAACCTCTCAACACCGATCATATGGACAAGCCTTATCGTCTTTACATGGTTTTTCTATATTAATTTTTCAGGATTTTCGGATATCGCGATTGGTCTCTCGCGGATTTTCGGAATTCGACTCAAAGAGAACTTCGACAATCCCTTTTTTAGCCGCAACGTTTCAGAATTCTGGAATCGATGGCACATGAGTCTGTCTCGTTTTGCTCAACGGAACGTCTTTGTTCCTGCAGGTGGATATCGTCCCGAAACCCAGTATCGAGCTTTGACCGCAACGATGATGGTAATCGCCTTGTGGCATGGACTTACATGGAGCTTGGTAGCATTTGGCATATTCCACAGCGTTGGATTAATCGTTCACAGGAAATATTCAATGTCCCGCAGAAAGTCTGATCCTTCCAATTTGCGCCAGAGAATATTAGTTACTGCGGCAACGTATTTGTTTGTTACCCTCAGCTTCCCACTGTTAATTCTTAATTTATCTGATGCGTGGAAGTTCTATCTGGCAATGATTGGCCAATGATTAACCCTTGCAGCAATGTGGCCAGGAAATGAAACTCCCGGTGTCAAACCAAATTTTCCGCTGGAATACGTTTACCGCTGTCCGTACCACAGGATGGATGATTGTTGGCTTAGCTGTCCTTCGATTGGTAACACTTCCCCCGTCACCCGAACTGGTGGGCGACGATTCGCTTCCCGAGTCTGTTTCGATGATTCGGCGCGGCGGCCATCAGGACTGGATCGATCCCGAAGGTTCAAGGATGATAGGCAGGCTTCGAGGAAAGAAGGTAGCCTGGGTTTCAGGGTCTTCGATACTAATACACGGCCCCAACGGCAAGAAGTCGCGATTGCCCGGTGAGGTCTTGTCCGTAGTCACTGGCCCGAACGGCCCGGAATTTAAGGTTGTTGAATATTACATAGCAGGTGCCCGCTTGCTGGAAATTTACACAGTTGCACTGGAAGCCCTGCGATTGAATTCCGAAGTTATTGTTGTCGCGCTAAATCCTTTGTATGTATTTAATCCCAGCGCGTTGTTCGGACGGAAGCAGTTGTTTAAATCAGGTGTCCGAAATTGGTGGACGGTTGAAGATTGGCCCATGCAATTCTTGCTAGCAAGCCCGTCCGACCATTTTTGGGTGATGTTCGGTCAATTTGTCCCAAAAATGCCGATACCGGATTGGTTCCAGAAGGTACACAGCAGGAAGCCATTCAAAAGGCCGCAATCCGCCGATGAAAACTTGATGTTTACTAGACCGGTCCAGTTCTGGTCCTACTTCGAGGTTCCAGAAGTTCCGGAAATGGTAGCCAACAACAAGAAAACAAGCGGTTCAATCTGGCAGCATGGTGCCTTAAGGTTGAGCGACCCCGAAAACGCTTCCTGGAATCGATCGATCATTCGATCCTTGTTCGACAGGATCAACCGTTCTGGAGTGTCTGCGATCGTATATTTACCTTCGGTTAATCCAGCGCTGCTGGAAAATAAATACAACATGGAAATCTACCAAAAGGTTCGCGCTGAATTTGCAGCGCTTGCATCACTCCACGCCGGCGACCGCACATTGGTTTTGGACATTTTCCCGGACGAGATTCTAGATTCAATCGAATTCCATGACAACATTCACCTCAGAGACCCGGGCCGGCTGCCACAATATATGGCAGATTTGATTTCGCAATTGTGAGAGTTATTTTGAAACAGTATTTTTTGGAGGTTCTAATCGGATTGCTTGGGGCAGCATCGATTTGCGCAATCCATTCAGTGTTGGGCGCAACCACTCAGTTCGTATATCAGGGGTTTTAGATCGTTGTTAAGTTTGATTTATTGCTGGCCTTTTAGGGTTTCCGCCAACACACAGGAGCCCTAATTTCGAGAAATGTTTCCCAAGGCCCGCCTGACACCTACCATGCAGCTCAGGCGCTCCACTACAGGCACCAGGCAATTAGTGTCGCAACCCGACCGGTCTGGTTCGATCCGGTTATCATAGACTCGTATACGATTCGAATCCTCGCAATATCAGGCGTAACCGAAACCTAATTATGGACAACACCCAAATTTCTGCGACCGCCGAATTTGACGTTATCGTCGAGGCCGGACAGTTGGAGCGTGCCTATTGGCGCGACGTCTGGCAGTTTCGCGAGCTGTTTCTTTTTCTGGCCTGGAAAGACGTTCTTGTCCGTTACAAGCAAACCGCCATTGGTGTCGCCTGGAGCGTTATTCGGCCGATACTGACAATGGTCGTTTTTACGGTGATCTTTGGTCGTGTTGCGAAGTTGCCGAGTGATGGAGATACACCGTACGCCATCATGGTCTACTCGGCACTGTTACCGTGGCAGATGTTTGCAGCCGCATTCTCGGATGCCGGCAATAGCATGGTCAGCAATTCCAACATGATCCGCAAGGTTTATTTCCCGCGAGTCATGTTGCCGGCAGCATCCATGGTCGTCAGTCTGGTCGATTTTCTGATTTCGTTCGGAATTTTTGTGATCCTGATGGCCTATTACCAGTTCGTGCCCGACATCCGGATCCTTTTGTTGCCCCTGCTGTTGCTTCTCGCGCTGGCCTTTGCCTTGGGCATTGGCCTGATTGTTTCGTCCCTCAACGTCAAATATCGCGACTTCCGGTTTATCATCCCGTTTATTGTTCAATTTGGGCTGTACGTTTCGCCGGTAGGCTTTTCCAGTTCCGTTGTGCCGGATCAATGGCGCCTCCTTTATTCGCTCAATCCAATGGTTGGTGTAATTGACGGGTTCCGCTGGTGTATTTTGGGGGATGTCGTTGATTTCTACCTGCCCGGCCTTGCGGCTTCGATTGTCCTGACTATATCGATCCTGGTTTTTGGCCTGGCATTTTTCCGCAAATCAGAGCGAACGTTTGCGGACACGATCTAATGACTGATCCGGTTATCGTCTGTGAAGACCTTGGCAAGAGCTACCGGATTGCCAAAGGGACTGAACAAACCAAGTTCAATTACGTCGCTTTGCGCGATGTCATCACGGACCGCGTTAAGAATTTTGGCGGACGTGGCGACGCGGCGCAATCTGATTTTGTCGATTTCTGGGCGCTACGGAACTTTAACCTGAAACTGCACGCTGGCGAGCGCCTGGGAATTGTCGGGCACAACGGCGCTGGCAAGTCAACAATGCTAAAGCTTTTAAGCCGAATAACCGAACCGTCATCTGGCGTCATGAAAATCAAAGGCCGTGTCGCCAGCCTGTTGGAAATCGGGACCGGATTTCATCCCGAACTGAACGGCCGCGAGAACATTTTCTTGAATGGCGCTATCCTCGGAATGACAAGGACCGAGATCAAGCAGAAATTTGACGAAATTGTCGAGTTTGCCGGAATAGAGGAGTTCCTGGAAACACCAGTCAAGCGCTATTCCAGCGGTATGTACGTTCGCCTGGGGTTTGCAGTTGCCGCGCACCTGGAGTCGGAAATACTGATTGTTGACGAAGTCCTTGCGGTTGGTGACGCGAAATTCCAACAGAAATGCCTGGGCAAGATGGGGGAAATCAGCGATTCCGGACGAACCATCCTGTTTGTCAGCCACAACCTGAATGCCGTCGAGCGACTCTGCGATCGAATTATTGTCCTGAACCGCGGCGAGGCCCAGATCGATACAAAAGATGTCGCAAAAGGCCTGAACTTTTACATGGAGCAGTTTTCCGACATCTACGCCTCCGAATGGACAAATGAACTGGGTGTCCATCAGAATCCTTTTTTCCACCCCACAAGGCTTGCTGTAACAGACAGTTCCGGTACGCCGATCCAAATGCCGGTACCAAACAATCGCGATCTATTTGTATCGGTCGAGGGTACAGCCGAAGAGCCACGTGAGGGATTAACCATACTGTTGATCGTTTCGGACGAGAATGAGCATGTTGTATTTGTATCGGGATACCACGATGGGCCGCAAAGCGACTGGCCATTGATTCGGACCGGCAAGAACCATTTCAAATGCAGGATTCCGAGCCGATTCCTGAATGAAGGCAACTATCTGGTGCAACTGGTTGCGCGGTTTAACAAAGGTGACAAGCTCTTCGGCCGTTCGAACACCAAGGCTGCTGTCCAACTCAAGATCGAAGGCGGCCTCAGCGACTCCCCTGAATGGATAACCCGGCGCCACGGCGTTGTCGCGCCAGTACTTGAATGGTCCGAGTCGGATTGATCGCAGCGCCAACGCGTCACGAAAACCCCGGAACAAAGCCATTGATTATCAGCCACACCCACAAGTTTATTTTCGTAAAAACCCGAAAGACCGCCGGTTCAAGTATCGAAGTCGAATTGTCGAAATATTGTGGTCCGGACGACGTGGTCACGCCGATTTCCCCGCCGGTTTCGGGACACGTTCCCCGCAATGACAAAGGCTTCTTCAATCCGATCGCCGAGATTCTTGAACGCACGGCCCAGGGCCGAAAAGCAACGTTCGTCGACCTCCTTAGCCAGCGACGGTACTACAACCACATGAAGGCAGCACTGATCAGATCTCGGGTCGGTCGACGTTGCTGGAATGAATATCTAACGTTTTCAATCGACCGAAATCCCTGGGACAAGACCGTATCTCATTACGCAATGTTGCGGGAACGGTCGCACGGGAAGTTGTCACCAGATGATTACTTTTCCAACGGCGTTTTCGCTACCAACTTTGAACACTATGCGGATCACGATGGAAACATTATTGTCGACCGAATTATCCGCTACGAAAACCTGGATGACGAACTGGCGGAAATCCTGGGGTCTCTTGGGTTAACGTTTGGCGGAAAACTGGTGGCAAATGCCAAATCCGGACATCGGCTCAGTACCGACAATTGGGAAAACCTGTTTGGGTCCAAGTACGACACAAAGATGGTTGAAATCTTCAGGCGCGAAATCGAGATCTTCGGATATGAACACCCGTGAGTCCAGAATCGTCTTACTAAATAGAGTGATTACCTGGTTTTTTTTTATCCTCGCGGAATTCTGACAACTTCGGAATTTGGTTCACGTTCTCGACCGCGGGTGCAGAACGAATGGTTGGATTGCACCAACGTTTCCTGATGACAATAAAACGACAAGCTTTTGGAAAAATCGGGACAATGTTGTGGCATTCAATCCGACGTCCAGCGATACTATCCATGCGTGGACAGGAATTGTTACGTTGACCTTTCAGGGTTTCAACGTTTACGCAGATTGACCGGCACTTTTACGGCATCGGTTTCGTGCCAGACTGTAAGAGCGAGATTGGAGGCAACGTCAACATGGGATTCCGTCAAAAATTTGCCAAACGCCTGGTAGAAATAGTAGATCCGCAGTATGAGTCGAGGGAGTTTGAAAAAAAATCCTATGACCTGGAAAAGGATTTCCTTGCGCACTTTGACCGATGTAAAGCATTTACCTCGGCCTCGGTTGATCGATGTTACGCAAGTTACTGCGCTGTGCGATATGCCGACCAGAACAAACTGCCGGGCTCTGTCGTGGAGTGTGGCGTCTGGCGGGGCGGCTCGTCGATGATCATGATGTTGAGCCATCTTGAATCCGGGAATCCGGATCGTGAGTTCTATTTGTACGATACGTATACCGGTATGACCGAACCAACCGACAAGGACCTTGTGGGACGGTCTGGTGCCGCCGCAATTGGCAAATGGAAGCAAAAAAATACTGGGGATTATAACGATTGGTGCTACGCGCCACTGGACGATGTAAAAACGAATGTTCGTGGGACCGGGTTTCCCGAAAAACAGATTCGATTCGTAAAAGGACCGGTTGAGGATACGATTCCAGAAACGATACCTGACCAGATCGCGGTACTGAGACTTGATACAGACTGGTATGAATCGACGAAACATGAACTGAACCATCTTTATCCGAGGCTTGTACCGGGCGGCGTATTGTTGATCGATGACTACGGATACTGGCAGGGTGCCCGCGCAGCAGTAGATGAATACTTCCAGACAATGGATACAACACCGATGTTGTTTCGAACCGATGTCACCGGCCGAGCCTGCATCAAACGTTGAATAGATTTTGGTTCAAGCTTCCCCAATTAAGAGCACCAGGTCCTGCGACCCAAATCAGGTTGGCTCGAATTGCTTTTACGCAAATTAGCGAATTTCGGACGACGGGTGACGGTCAGGGCCAGATCCCAATCTGTAGTCGTGGCCGGTCTGGGCCGCTGCGGCACAACCTTGGTCCAACGGGCTTTTGTCCAGCACGGTTTCCGGCCCCACAACCAGTTCGTCAACGATTTGGGAACTGAGTTGACGGGACCAGCGGGGACTGTATACAAGACTCACCATTACCCCCCTGATTCGTTGCCCGAAAACGTGCGCCTGATTTTCATGTTCGGCAATCCTATGAACATTGCCCTTTCGGTACACCGCCGAATCAACAAATGGGGCCGCGATCACCACGACCACCTGGGATCAGATGGTTTTGTATCCAATGACTCGGTCATTGGCTCAGACACGTTACAACTGTCACGGTTGTTTGACGCCTGGTATCGTCCACAGGGCTTCGGCTTCATGACAATCCGGTATGAGTCGCTGTACGAACCCCCGGTCCGTGCCGCATTAAACGACTATGTCGGCTTTGACGTACCGCTGGCAAGCCGGCGCGCGCGGGAGACGGATTGGGAATCACATCCGGACAGCAGCCTTTTGTTAGAAACCTATGGCGAACTGGCAGCAAGAATTGACCAGGCCGAGGACTGCAAGGTCTGGGGACCGAGTTGATGCGTCCCCCTGCAATTCACGCGAAGCTGCAGGTTCCAGATCGCCCGATCCCGGCAAAACTGTCCTATTCTGTGCGCCGACACCTGATCGACGAATACCAGACAGGAGTGGCGGCAATGCTACCCGAACAAAGCCTGGTGATCGACCTGGGCGGCAACAAGATCCGAAAACGGGGAAATTTCAATATCGAGGATTTTCCTGTCCGGGTGTTCTATGTCAATCTGGTCAATGACAAGAAACCAGATGTAATCAGCGATGTCGGCCAGTGTGGCCTTGCCGATGAAGTCGCGGACTCGGTCATTATTTCGGAAGTCCTGGAACACGTCCCGGATCCTGCAAAAGTCCTGGCCGAGGCATACCGGATCCTGAAACCTGGCGGCTTATTGGTGGCCACGATTCCGTTCATGTTTCACGTGCACGCCGATCCGCATGATTATGGTCGATACACCCATAGCTGGTTCGCGCAGGCCTTGACGAATCTTGGATTCGAGGCTATTGAAATCACACGGCAAGGCGGATTTTTCCTGACCCTGGCTGGAATGGTTAAACAGGCAACACACGAACTGACCCGTGCCGGCATGCCACGGTTCAGGCCCCTGCGCATCGTCCTGAAGGCCATTTCGAAATTCCTGCAGAAATCGGCAAAAGGGTGGGACCTGGCCGTCGACCGCCTGGGCGTTTACGCAAAAGGAAATTCTATTTTCAGTGGCTCGACGACGGGTTATGGGATAACCTGCCGCCGGCCGGCTAAACCATGACAGCAGCATCCGCAGCGACC
>JBFJWU010000043.1:0-14363 GCA_041623475.1 bacterium
GACACGTCGGATGTTGTCACGACAACAGTTGTTGAACGCTGGCGGATTACGGGACGGCAATTCCAAGGTGATGGCAATGGTTTATTTTGACAAAACTGTAACCCCGGCGACATCAATAGGGACATTGGGGACGGTCGTGGCAGCCCGCGGCAATCGCTGAACGTCTGGCGTAGGTTTAGAACCGTGCAGACTGCATTCGATCCCGGTCGCAGCGACTCGCGGGGCTTACTCGTGCGGTTGAAACTGGTGCAGTCGTACATCGCCTTCTGGCAGGTGGGCAATAATTTCCAGGGAACCGCCCAGGGCCTGGACGATGCGTTGCAACGTGCTGATCTGCATGTCGTCCTGGGATTCCAGTTGTGACAGCGATGGTTGCTTGATGCCAAGTTTTTCGGCAAGCTCGACCTGGGTAAGGTTGGCGTGCCGCCGCATCTCTGCCAGCAACATTTCGCCGAGCATCGTTTTCGCCAGCTCGTCCGAACGCTGTCGGCTGTCCGGCGACATCTTGTCCCGCAATTCCGAAAATGGTTTATGGCCAGCCATCAGATCAATCCTTCGTCCTTGAGTTCCTGCAAGTAACAGTCATACAAATCATCGGCGATCGGGATCATTCGCTTGTAAAAATCATTGTTGCCAGTCTTGTCGCCACCGATCAGCAATATCGCAGACCGGCGCGGATCAAATGCAAAAAACGTCCGAATAGGGCGGCCCGCGTGCTGGGTGCGCAACTCCTTCATGTTGCTGTGCCGCGACCTATTAACCGTGTCCGCGTGGGGGCGTGCCAGGTTCGGTCCATTGATTTCCAGCAACCTGACACTGGCGGCGACAGATTCCTGCTCAGTCGCGGACAAGTCACGCCACCACGCCGCAAATTCGTCGGTAACTTCAACATCCCACATGTCCGATTATAGGTTAACACCTATAATCGGACATTTTCAAGGCATCGCTGCCATCTGCTTCTGCCGAGCACTTTACCCCAACAAATTTGATATCCTGAATATGTACCGGGCAAGCCGGTCATTTGGGGCCCCGGTTGGGGCCTTTGTTTGCAATCTCTGTCAAAGTTCGGAGTGGATGTGAAACGACGCAAAGCCGTAGTCCTGCTCAGTGGTGGGCTGGATTCCATGCTGGCGGCACGGATTATGCAGGAACAGGATGTCGATGTCATCGGCGTGCACCTGTATACCGGCCTGTGCATTACCGAGCACAAGCGTCGCACCGGACAGCTGGATTCGCGGGGGCATGTGCCCCAGAACCCGGCGTTCAAGATCGCGGACCAGCTGGGCATCCCGCTGGAGATCCTTGATATCTCCGATACCTACATGGACATCATTACCAAGCCGAAGTACGGGCGTGGGTCCGGGGTCAATCCCTGCCGCGACTGTCGTATCCATATGTTCGAGCACGCGGCCCGGGCGATGGAGGAATTCGACGCCGACTTTGTCGCCACCGGCGAGGTGGTTGGCCAGCGGCCCATGAGCCAGGTGCGGGCCAACCTGGATTTTATCCACAGCCGTACCGGCATCGCCGACCTGATCGTCCTGCCGCTGTCCGCCAAGCGGATGCCGCCGACCTTGCCCGAGCGCGAGGGCTGGATTGATCGGGAAAAGCTGTATGCCATTGGCGGCCGCAGCCGCAAGCCGCAGATGGAACTGGTCAAGAAATTCGGCATCGAAGAATACGAACAACCCGCCGGTGGCTGCTGCTTTTTGACCGACGAAAACTACGCCCGCAAGTTCAAGGACCTGTTCCAGTTTGACCCGGACCGGCGCCTGGACCTGGAGGACGTGATCCTGCTGGGTGTCGGGCGACATTTCCGCACCAGCGAGCGGGCCAAGCTGGTCGTTGGCCGCTACGAGGACGAAAACGCCGTCATCGAACGGCACGCGGGCGGTCGGCCGCTGCTGCGGCCCGACGATGTCAAGGGCCCGACCGCCGTCGTGATCGGGGTGCCCGAGGCCGACGAACTGACGCTGATGGCGCGCATTGTTGCCCGCTACAGCCAGGGACGGGACCAGGACCAGGTACGAATCGAAAAAGTTAATGGACCGACCAGCGAGCTGCTGCATGTGCCGCCAGTGTCGCTGGATGAAATCGAGCCCCTGCGGCTCTAACCAAAGGATCTGCCAAATGAGTGGCTGGAATGACGAACGGGTCTGGGACGTACTGCGGACGGTCAAGGTCCCCGGTATGGAACGGGATATTGTCGATTACGGGGTTGTCCTGTCGGCCAAATTTGACGAGGGCCAGGCGATTGTCGAACTGGAGGTCCTGGCGCGGGACAACGAACTGCCCGAGCAGATTCGTGCCAGTGTCGAACAGGTCCTCAAGGACAAGTGCCTGACACCGGTGATCAACATGCAGGTGCGCAACTTTCCGTCGGTTGGCAGCAATCCCGGCGCAGTGACCCCGCCGCCGGCCGGTGCCGGCATGGGGCCGCATGGCACCAGCCCGGATCCGTGGGCGGATCGCCAGCGCATCGATGGCGTTGACCTGGTGATCGCTGTCGCCAGCGGCAAGGGCGGCGTCGGCAAAAGCACGGTCGCCTCTAACCTGGCGCTGGCGCTGAAATTCCAGGGCATGACCGTGGGCCTGATGGATGCCGACATCTATGGTCCCAGCCAGCCGATCATGATGGGGATCAAGGACATCGAGGTCCTGGCCGACGACCAGCGCCGGATCTATCCGGTCGAGGCCCACGGGATCAAAACGATCTCGATCGGTTACCTGCTGCAGGATGACCAGCCGGTGATCTGGCGCGGACCGATGGTGATGAAAACGATCGAACAGTTCCTGCGCGGCGTTAACTGGGGCAAGCTGGATGTGCTGGTCATTGACCTGCCACCGGGGACGGGCGATGCCCAGTTGTCCCTGGTCCAGAAGACCCCCATCGATGGCGCGGTCATTGTCACAACCCCGCAGGACGTGGCCCTGGCCGATGTGATCCGTGGCCACGCGATGTTTGAAAAAGTCGGTGTCCCGACGCTGGGCGTCATTGAAAATATGAGCTACTTTATCTGTCCCAACTGCGACGAAAAACACGAACTGTTCGCCAGCGGTGGCGGCAAAGAGGCCGCCGAAGAACGCGGCCTGCCGTTCCTGGGTTCCCTGCCCCTGGATCCAGCGATCCGCCAGGCGGCGGACCAGGGCGCACCGATCGTCGTCGCCGACCCGTCGTCGCCACAGACGACCGTCTTCCAGGAAATCGCCCTCAAGGTCCTGGAACGGGCCAAGGCGGTGGCAAGCGCATAGTCCCCGGCGCGTCCGGGGTCGCCCTCAGCCGCGATCCAGTTTTCTGCGCGACTTGTCCTTGTACATTCGTTCGTCCGCGTCGCGAAACATCTGGTCCAGGTCAATACCATCAGCCTGGCCGGGATTGACGGCGACGACGCCGATGGAAATACCGATGGGCAGGCGGTGGCCGTGCCATTTGATCTCGGCCTCGTCGACCAGTCGCGACAGGCGGGCTGCGGTGTCTTCGGCGCGTTGCTGGTCTGTATCGCGCATCAGCAATACAAATTCATCGCCGCCAAAGCGGGCGAAGACATCAATATCACGGACGGTGCCGACGATCAGGTTGGCAACCTGGCACAGGGCACTGTCCCCGGCCTCGTGTCCGAACTGGTCGTTGACACCCTTGAACCCGTCCAGGTCGATGACCGCCAGCGCCAGCGGCAGGCCGGACCGGTCGGCCCAGGCGACTTCTTCGCTGGCCCGTTTGGCGAAATAGGCGCGGTTGTTTACACCGGTCAGCGCATCAGTGGCCAGGCCCTGGTAGACCTCGGACAGGAACTTGCTGTCCAGGCTGTTGCGGGTTGTCAGGCGCAGGACCAGTGATCCGGCCTGGACCTGGTCACCACGTTCCAGCACCTGCCAGTCGGATTCAATGGGTTCGCCGTTGACAAAGGTACCGTTGGTGCTGCCGCAGTCGCGGATGCTGACGGTCTGGCCGACCTCCAGCGTAAAATGCCGCCGTGACATGCCGCTGCCGGACAGCAGCCGGATGGCGACATCGTCGCCACGGCCCAGGTCGTGGGTGCCGCTGGACAGCCGGATCTCGCGACCGATTTCGGCCGACCCGTCCATGATGACCAGGGACCACTCGCCATCAGCGGCTGGCTGCGCGATCCTGGGAACGGCAATGATCTCGGTCTGGTCGATGGCTCTATCCTTTGTACTGCCGGGATTCGCTGCCCACAATATCATCGTCACCGGATTGTGTTCAAACCGACGATCCGGCATCCGCTGGGATTTGCCCATAAATGCTAATCTTTAATCTGTGACTGCTGCCCTGCCGTTTGACCGCCGCTCGTTCCTGCGCAATACCACGACGCTGGGTGCCTTGACCAGTGTCGTGACCCTGGGCGGTGCCTGCACCCAGCAGGTGCCATCCCGGCCAGCGGGCATCAAGGCGTTGACCGACGAACAGGCCCACACCCTGAACAACCTGATCGAAGTCGTTGTCCCGGGTTCGGATACGCTGCCCAGTGGCCAGTCGCTGGACCTGCTGTCACAGATCGACCGGCAATTGCAGACGGAACTGGATATCCTGCGTTCGCGCCTGGGCGATGGCCTGCTGTTGCTGGAATGGGCACCGCAGTTCAGTACCGCGCTCAGCCCGTTTTCGCGCCTGCCTGCAGATGCGCGCCTGCAGGTGTTCGAAGGGTTCGGCACCAGCATGTTCCAGGCCAAGCGGGCCATTTACCAGGGCTTTAAATCGCTGATCGTCTTTTACTATGCCGACCAGCCGCAGTTGTGGCCGCACCTGGGCTATGACGGTCCCCTGATCGGACGCCCGACGCAATGAGGCCAGCCGCAGATGTAATTGTTGTCGGCAGTGGCGGCGGTGGTGGCGTCGTTGCTGCGCGCCTGGCCCAGGCCGGAATGCGTGTGCTGGTCCTGGAAGAGGGCCCCTGGGCGACGGCAACCGATTTCAACCAGCGTGACCGGGACATGTATGACTTGCTGTTCCGCGGACGCGGTGCCCAGGAAACCGAGGACAATTCGATCTCGGTCCTGCAGGGCCGCTGCGTCGGCGGCTCGACGGTGATCAACCAGGGTGATGTTACGGGGATTCCCGACGAGCTGTTCGAGCTATGGAACCGGCGCTACCAGCTGGAGGGGATCACCCCCGACCAACTGCAGCCGTCGATCGATCGCGTTCGACAGATGATCGGCGCCGGTCCGATCGAAGACCACAACGTCAACCGCAATAACGCCCTGCTGCTGGAAGGGGCCAACAAGCTGGGCTACGCCGGGGGCCGGTTCGAAGACAACCGCGTCGGCTGTATCGGGTCCGGCTATTGTCACCTGGGCTGCAGCTACGATGCCAAACGTTCGGTCCTGATTACCTACATTCCCGAGGCCCTGAAACACGGTGTGACCGTCAAGCCGTTCCACCGGGTCGAAAAGGTTCTCCACCGTCGCAGCCAGGTCATCGGGGTCGAGGCCGTAGAGCTGGACCGGGACGGCAACGAAGTGGCCCGTCACGAATTGAAAGCGCCCAATGTTTTCGTCTGTGCCGGCGCGATCCATACGCCGCTGATCCTCCAACGATCCGGCCTTGGCGGACGGCATGTCGGTCGCAACCTCAGCCTGCAGCCCCAGGGCGCCGTGGTCGCCCGCTTTCCCGAGCGACTCAAAAGCTATCGCGGCATTCCCCAGTCAACCTATGTTGACGAGTTCGAAACAGTGTCGACAGCCGACGGGTTTACCGGTTTCCGCATCGAAGGTGTGTTCCAGCCGCCGGGAACCGCGTCCGCGTTCCTGCCCGGACTGGGCAAACAGATGATGGACCTGCTGACCCGCTATGACCAGCTGGCGGCCTGCCTGGTACTGGTGCCGGACCAGCCGTCGGGTCGGGTGACGCCGTGGGGTTCGCGCCTGTTTCCGCGGATCAGCTATACGCCGGATCGTGACTGGTTTGATGTCCTGCGCCAGGGTATGGCAACCGCCGCCCGGATTTACCTGGCGGCCGGTGCCGAAGAAGTCTGGTTTCCCGTCACCGGATCTGGTTCGGTCAAGACCGAAGGGGACATTGACCGTGTCACGGCGGATTTGCAACTGCTGCCAACGGCTGTCCGGCTGATCAGCGCCCACCCTCAGGGGACCGCGCGGATGAGCGACAATCGACGCCTGGGCGTCGTTGACAGTATGTTTTCGGTCCACGGGACCGATGGCCTGTACGTCGCTGACGCATCCGTGTTTCCGACGACCGCCAGTTCGCATACGATGCTGCCAGTCATGTCCATGGCGGACCTGGCGGCAACACGATTCCTGTCCCGCAACTGACCCGGCCTTGACCGGTTCCAGAAGACGACTGGACCGGCGAACGGCCGGATGGATTGCGGTGTATCTGCTGGCCGGGGCCGGGCTGTGCGCAGCCGTCCTGGTCTGGGCGACGCCGTTACTGGCATCGGTTGACTCACCGGCCGAGTGGCTGGCGTGGTTGGCCCAGCAGCCGGCGACACCGTGGATCCTGTCCGGGTTTATCATCCTGGGCGCGGTGGTTATTTTTCCCGGGTCAACCTTTGTCTATTTGTCGGGGGCAATTTACGGGGCCAACGGTTTCTGGATCGGGTTGCCGGTTTTTGTCATCGGTTCAGCGATCGGTTGGGGCGCGGGACGGTTGCTGACCGACCGGCTGCGGCGGCTGATCCCGGCCGGACGCATCCAGCGCGTTGCCGACCTGGCCGAGCGCCATGGCATGTGGGCCAGCCTGTTGCTGCGCTGGGTGCCCGGTTCGCCAGCGGCAATTGTCAATGTATCCCTGGGCGTGCTGGGGATCCCGGCCCAGTACTATCTGCCCGGGACGCTGCTGGGGGCATTTTTCCCCGTCGGCTCCGTCGTCCTGGCGGGTGCGGCGACACGAACGGTCCTGGAACGGGTCCAGGATGCCGTTGTCCTTGGCTGGGTCGGGGTTGGTGCGATGGTGTGCCTGGCCGTGTTTTTCATGATCAAGGCGTTGCGTGCCGGTCCGAACGTTGCGGCACCGGCAGACAGTCGATAAGTTGAGGCATAGCCAATCGACGACGACAGGAGCTTTCCTATGAATCGAATCATCGCAGTCATTATCGCCGTGTGCGTGGTGCCGACTGTCAGCGGCGCGGCCCAGTACACGATCGATACGGACAGCAGCAGTTTGTCCTTTGTCTCGGTCAAAAACGGCGACGCGGCCGTTCCCGGCGCGATCCCCGGTGTCTCTGGACAGGTCCAGACGAACAAAGGCACGCTGTCAGGCACGATGGACATCGACCTGGCGACTCTGGATACCGGTAATCCGGGCCGGGACCACAATATAACCAGTGTGTTTTTCAAGGTCGCCGACACCGGTGGCACGGCCCGCTTCGAAATCCAGGGCAGCTCGATTGACGTGGCGACGCTGGCAGAACCGGGTCAGTCCGCAGCCGGTACGGTCGACGGCCAGTTGACGCTGAACAGCGTGACCGCGGACGTGCGGCTGCATGTGCGCGCGGCTCGCCAGGCGGACTCGACCATTCGCGTCACGACAATCAAACCGGCAACTGTCCGTTTCGGCGAATTCGACTTGTCGGCCGCTGCCAGTGCCCTCAAACAGATCTGCGGTCATGCGGAACTGCTGGGGCTGGCAACCGTATCCGGAGACCTGTTGCTGAGGCCGGATCCTGGCGCACCGACCGGATCCGATTGATCATTGACACGGCGATCAGGCCGCAGTTAAACTGTCAACCAGATATGAGTTCCCACACTGGCAATTCGGCAGAGGCAACGCTGGGCACCGACCCCTGGGGCGGTGGATCAGACGGGATGTTTGACCGAACGGACTGGAATACCCGGGAACAGGGATTGCAGGATGCGATCCGGGATTTCGAACAACTGCTGGACCGCATGGGACAGGGCAATGAGGAATCCTCTCGACTGCGCGAGGTCGTGCGGCGCCTGGAACGGCGGGTGTTTGACCTGGAAGACCAGTTAAAGGAACGAGACGACAAGAATCGCGAGGCATTACGCAAACTTGATGCCCTCGCCAAGGAGATGACTGATTGGACACAAAACGAACCGTTACCGTAGACCTACTTGGCCATCGGCTGACGGTTCGTACTACTGAACCTGAAGAGGCACTGCAACGAAACATAGCCAGGGTGCGTGACGTACTGGAACAGATCCAGGACGGGACTGACGCCGTAGATTCCCTGCGACTCTTTGCATTAGGCCTTTTGCACCTGGGAAGGGAGCTGGACATGTTAGAGAATCGATATTCCGAGTTAAGTGAACTTTTTGGCGATAAGCTGGAAAGCTGGACCGCAACTGTTCATCGGACACTCGGAGAATAACCGGTTACCCGGTTTGCCGTGAGCACGGGGGCGCGAAAGGTGCCGAACCAATATTTTACGTTCAGGGAGCCTTTACTTCAGCCTGATGTCATGCCTTTTGAAGGACTTCAGATGGTTGAAACCGGGCACCCACTTGAGAAGGCCGGTTCGCGGCCTTCCGCCCCTGCGTTCACGGGTTTTAAACCGGATCCGGAGGAACGAGCACCGGTCCTGGCCTGAGCGACCGGAATCGTTACCCCTGGGACCAAGGGGGTGGCGATGGACAGAAAAACTGTACTCAGACAGCAGCAGATCGCGCGCAGGGCACACCTGTCGCACGGGTATGTTGCGCGAGCCAGCCGCTCGATTGTGCGGCAGCTGCGCAAGCTGGTACCGTTGCGCCCGGGACTGAACCTGGGGGCCTACCTGCCGCTGGCCAACGAGCCCGACATCCGCCCATTCCTGGACCAGGCCCTGCGCGCCGGCTGTAACCTGACGGCCCCTGCCCGGGATGGCGATCAATGGGACTGGCACCGGCTGCCGGCGCTGCCCGACAAAAACACCAGCCCGCTGGCGATTCGCCAGCAGGACCTGGCTGGTCCGCTGCAGCCGGATATTGCCATCATTCCCGGCCTGGCCTTTGACTATGACGGCTGGCGCCTGGGCCACGGCGGCGGTGTCTATGACCGACTTCTGGCTGATGCATACGGGACTCAGTCCGTGGGCGTCGCATTTTACAGACAACTGATTGAACGAATTCCCGTCGATCGATGGGACCAGCGCGTTGATGCGGTCGTGACAACCCAGGGGGTTGTCTGGACCGGCTCAATCGCGTTACACGACCAAAACCAAAAAGGAGCTCACCATGGAACTGCATGTGTTATCGCCGCTGTTGACGGCGGTTTCCGCCATTGCAGGCGGCGCGATCGGGTACGTCCTGGTCCGAAAATCCGCCGCATCAATTGTCAGCGAGTCTGAGAAACGCGCTGAAACAATCCTCGATGCCGCCCGCATCGAAGCGGAGGCAATGAAAAAGGCGGCGACCGCCGAGGCCCTGGAAGCCGTTCGCCAGGATCGCGAGGAGCTGGAGAAAAACCAGCGGAACAGCAACGAGGCGATTCGTCGCCGCGAAGAAAAACTGGACCGGCGCGAAGAAGACACGGACCGCGCCCGGCAGCGATTGGAAAAGAAAGAGGAAAGCCTGGAGGTCCGGCGGGTGTCGCTGGACGAACAGGAAAAAGAACTGGAGTCCAAATCGCGGGCGCTGGCGGATCGCAGCGGCGAACTGGATGCTGCCCTGGAACGAACGGCCCGCCTGTCAGCCGAAGAAGCCAAGGCGGAACTGCTGAGCCGTGTCGAAGAAACCGCAAAGATGGATGCTGCCGGCATCGCCCGCAGGATCGAGGAAGAAGCCAAGGAAAACGCCGAGACCGAGGCCCAGAAGATCGTCGCGCTGGCGGTCCAGCGGTTTTCCGGCGAGTACATCGCCGAACGGACCGTGACCGTCGTCCAGTTAAACGACGACAAGATGAAGGGCCGGATTATTGGCCGCGAGGGTCGCAATATCCGCGCGTTCGAAATGATTACCGGTGTGGACCTGGTTGTTGACGACACGCCGGAAACGGTCATTATCAGCTGCCACAATCCGCTGCGGCGCGAAATTGCCCGTTTGACGCTGGAAAAATTGATGGAAGACGGCCGGATCCAGCCGGGACGAATCGAAGAGATTTACCAGGGTGTCACCGGTGATACCGAGCGCAATATTCGCGAAGCGGGACAGCAGGCGGTTTTTGACCTGGGGATCCAGGGCCTGCATACGGAACTGGTTCGCCTGATGGGGATCAACAAGTTCCGGACCAGTTATTCGCAGAACGTCCTGTTGCATAGCAGCGAGGTCAGTTACATCTGCGGAATCATGGCCGATGAAATGGGCTTGGACCGCAATATGGCGCGCCGGGTCGGGTTCCTGCACGACATCGGCAAAGCTGTGGACCAGGAGTTCGAAGGCAGCCACGCCGACATCGGTGCGGACCTGCTGAAAAAATTCGGCGAAAGCGAAGAAGTGGTCAGGGCCGTCCGCGAGCATCACGATGATCCACCATCGACGATCTGGGGCGTCATGATCCAGGCAGCGGACACGTTGAGCGCGGCCCGTCCCGGGGCGCGCCGGGAAACGGTGACCAACTACATCAAACGGATGGAGGAACTGGAAGAGATCGCGACGCGGCGTCCCGAGGTCAACAAGGCGTATGCGATCCAGTCGGGCCGCGAACTGCGGATCATCCTTGACAGCGAGCGCTCGACAGACGATGGTGCCTTTCATCTGGCCAAATCCGTCGCGGCCGAAATCGAAGCGGTGCTCACCTATCCAGGTCAGATCAAGGTTACGGTCCTGCGCGAGCTGCGGGCCACCGCGTTCGCGAAATAGGACAACCTGACCGGCAATGACGACAGAACCGACCATCCTGGAGTCCCTGGATGCCGCCCAGCGGCAGCAGGTCGACGAACAGTTGCAGGAACTGACGCGCGGCGCCGTCGATGTGATTCCTGATGGTGGCCTGGCCGAACGGGTCGCCGAAAGCGTTCGCGACGGCCGACCGTTGCGGATCAAGGCGGGTTTTGACCCGACGGCGCCGGATCTGCATCTGGGCCACGCGGTTCTGCTGCAGAAACTGCGGCAGTTCCAGATTGCCGGTCACCAGGTCATCTTTCTGATCGGCGACTTTACGGCACGGATCGGGGATCCGACCGGACGTACCGAGACTCGTCCGCCGCTGACGGCGGCCGAGATCGACGCCAATGCCGAAACCTATGCCGACCAGGTTTTTCGTATCCTTGATCGCGACAAAACCGAAGTGCGTCGCAACTCGGAATGGCTGGATGCGATCCCCAGCGACCAGTGGCTGCGGATGGCCAGCGTTATGACGGTGGCACGGATGCTGGAGCGCGAGGATTTCAGTACGCGGTTCAGGGAAAATCGCCCGATCCGGGTCCACGAATTCATGTATCCGCTGATCCAGGGATACGATTCCGTGGCCCTGGATGCCGACGTTGAGTTGGGCGGCACTGACCAGACGTTTAACCTGCTGGTTGGCAGGGATATGCAGAAGTTCCATGAACAGCGTCAACAGGTGGTCCTGACCATGCCGCTGCTCGAAGGACTGGACGGCGAACAGAAGATGTCCAAATCCTACGGCAATGCCGTCGGGATCCTTGAGGACCCAAGCGACCAGTTTGGCAAGCTGATGAGCGTCAGCGACGACTTGATGATTCGCTACTACACACTGCTCAGCGACCGCCCGGGCGACGAGGTTGCCGCGGCAATCGAGGCCGGTGACCTGCACCCGATGGATGCCAAAAAGGAACTGGCGGCCGAGATCGTCGGTCGGTTCTATGATTCGGCAGCCGCAGATTCTGCACGCAGCGGGTTCGAAAACGTCTTCAGCCACGGCGATGTCCCTGATGACATGCCAACGGCTGCGTGGGCGCTGGCCGACGGGCCCGCGTGGCTGCCGCGCATCGTTGCCGACCAGGACCTGGCGCAGTCCCTGTCCGAAGCGCGCCGCCTGCTCAAGCAGGGTGCGATCAAGGTCGACGGCGATCCGATTACCGAGCCCGGCGAGATTGACCAGGCTGGCGAGTATGTTGTCAAAGTCGGCAAGCGTCGATTCCTGAAGCTGGTTGTCAGCGACTGATCGCCGGTGCGGACGGGTGATCCAGTCCATTCCCGACCATTGTCTCAACGACGGATCGCGATGCTATGCTAATCGTCATGCAGGTTCGCAACGCAGGATTCCTGGCACTGCTGGCGATGGTTGCTGTGGCATGTGCCCAGGCGCCATCCAACGGCACCGAGCGTGTCATGTACCGCTATACCGATGACCAGGGGACGGTCCATATGACCGACAACCGGGACCTGATCCCGGCCGAGTATTACCCGCGGGTCGAGCGAGTGACACCAGAGCAGCTCAAGGGCCCACGGGTGACGGTTCACGCCCGTGAACTGGCTTGGTGGGAACGGGGAATGGTCGCCCTCGGTCTGATAGACGACCCCCGGGACCAGCCCGATTACGACCAGCCCGACTACGGGGGCACGGGCTCGTCGCAGCCGACTCGCAAAAAGAATGACCCGGCGGACAACGGGGGCGACTGGTTTGATCGCCAGGGAGATGACCGGTTCCAGGAACGGTCTGAAGACGACAAACGTGAACGGTCCGACAGCGGCCTGAAGACCTACCGCGACAAGAACGGCAACCTGCACTACAAAAGGGAATAGACGTGACGTTGTTGCAACGCGCAGCAGGGCTTTGGCGATCCCGGCCGGTGCGTGCTACTGCCTGCGGGCCCCTGTTTGTCGGGGCGGTCCTTGTCGCGCTGGCCAGCGGCGCACCTGTTTCGGGTCACGCTGACGATCCCGTTTACCGGTACGTCGATCGCGACGGCGTTGTCCATTTCACAACGGATCCGGGCACGATCCCCGAAGAGTACCGGACGACCGTGCAGCAGGGTGGCCTGTCGGGGCCGGATACCCAGAGAACCGTCCGCGACCGGCTGCAGGAAATGTTCGATTTTGACCAGGAGCGGGCACCAGCTGCCAGGGGGGCGGCGGCCGACTACGAACAGGCCCTGGACTCAGCCGAGGGCGTCGACAGTGGCGAAGCGGGTGGGGACGGTGCAGCGGGCCAGGAAGCCGCCGGTGGCAGTTTCGTGTCAGGCGCAGGTGGCCAGACCGAGGATGGTCAGGCCAGCGGTCAAGCCGGTGCCGGGGCGGGACCGGCGGGTTCAGCCGCGGCACCGGGTGTGCAATCAACAGGTGGTGTCCAGGTACGCGGTGGCCAGGCCCGTGCCGGTATCGACCTGTCGCAGGTCCGCAAGATGCTGGCGAACTACGACGGTTTTCCGTTGCTGCAAAAACTGATTGTGGCCGCAGTCGCAGCGTTCCAGAGCGGTTTTTTTCTTGCCGTCCTGGCCGCGCTTATCATCCTGGCGTTCCTGGCATCGTACTGGCGATTGAGCCGCATTGAGCGGGATGGTGCAACCCGCCGCAAGGGCAAGATCAAAGCCGTTGTGGTCTCGGTCGCCCTGATCGGGGTGATGGTCGGCTGGACCTATCCGGATTACATCATCGCCTATCGCGAACTGATTACGATCCTGGGACTCTAGCCCGCATTATTCACCACAGTCGCTAGTCATGACACCGGCAAGGTAGTCTGTCGCGAAGATTTTGCACGCGAGAGCATAGCCGTAGCGATGGTCGAGGCGAAAATCAAGTGACAGGCCGCGTGGACGAGTCAGGTCTGCGGGCCACGACACACTGTTTTTGCTCCGCGTGCACTACGCCTGCGTCGGCACAGGCCCCAGTGCCTCCGCCCAGTCCAGCCGCATACTTGACACCACATTCGTAGCACCTTCGAAACAAACCGTCGTAAATAATGCGGGCTAGCCGGCAGGCCGCCTGCTAATTGACGGGTCCGGTGTCCTGGGGAACCGTTGTCTGCGCCTGGCGATCGGGGATCTCGCCAAATGCCTGCTCGTACCGCTGCAGGTTGGCGTTCATCGCACCCAGCAGCCGCTTGAAATGTCCCGGTGTCAGGACAACGCGCGAGCGCACCGAGCCTTTCGGGATGCCCGGTTCGACAAAGATAAAATCAACGACAAATTCGTCCGGGGTATGGTTGACCATCGCCAGGTTGGCGTATTCCCCGGCCGCGACATCCTCGTCAACGCGAATGTTGATCTCGCCGACTTTGACGTTGGTTACTTTCTTGTTGTCCTCTTTCCTGGTCGTCACGATTGGTCCTTTACGTTGCTATCGATTTGCCGGTTGCCAGTTGGGCATCCGTGCATCTCCGGGCAGGCTGGTCATCTTGCGGGATTGTTTGAGCTGTCGGTCGACTTTCCAGATGTCATAGGAGTTGCCGGACAACTGACTGTAGACGACGGTACGGCTGTCCGGTGCCCAGCCGGGAGATTCCAGGCTGTCACCCAGTTCAGCGGTCAGCGGCGTTGATTTGCCGGTTTCCATGTTGAGCGTCCACAGGGCAAAGCCGCCGCCGCGGTCGCGGCGGACAA
>JBFJWU010000044.1:0-14322 GCA_041623475.1 bacterium
CGAGAATCCTGACGATGTCCTCGACACTGACGGAGACGTCAGGAACCGTATCCGCACCAACCCTGGGTCTCGTATCCGATGTCATAACTACTCTGTCTGGAATCCGTCGCGAATAATAATAAAATCCCGTACGCCACCAAGCGGATCAAACACGAAGGTTTTTAACGTTGGTTGAATCAAACGCAGGATCCGGTTCCAGTTGCCGATTCCGGATCGCGGCACATAAACGATATCGCCTGGCTCCAACTGCATATTGGACACCGGCACCCGACCGCGAAACGCGTCCGCCACATCTACCACGTACGTATAGACCTGCTCGTCCACCGGACGCATAATTCCAACCTTCTCAGGCTTTGCACCGTCCGCAAAACCCCCTGCGGCAGAAATCGCGCCAAGCAGATCCAAACCGGTACCCGCCGCAACCACAGCACCCGGATTATTGACCTCGCCCATGACATACACGCGCTGGTCAGCCTGCGTTGGAACGTACAGCACATCGCCCGGTTTCAGATACACCGATTCGTCACCGCGGGTCAGGATTCGACGCAGACTGACCGTGTAGACGCCGCCATCGCGACCAAGGTAAAGGCGGTCCAACCATGCCCCCCCGGAAACGCCGCCTGCAACCGCAATTGCAGTTATGACATCTGTACGCTCAACCAGCGGATAGCGACCGGCCTGCCCGACAGCACCAAGTACCGTGAACGAACTGGACCGGACCTGCATCGGTACAAGCTCGATATCCGGCGTTTTGACGAATTTCCTCAACGATTCGATCAGGCGGTCGCGCGCTTCGGTCAGGGTCAGCCCTCCCAGCACAACATTACCGATGCCCGGCAAATAGGCTGTTCCGTCTTCCGAGACGATAAGTGGCCTGGAAAACTCTTCATTGCGCCAGACCTTCAGGTCCAATCGGTCGTGGGGTCCCACACGATAGACGGTTTCGGTTATTGGCGTACTCGCAAGCCCCGGCCCCTGGGACAGGATCGCAACAGGCTCAGTTGCCGGTTCAGGCACCGGTCCAACCGGCTTGACCTTAAGGCCGCAGCCACCCGTAACCCCACAGAGCACGGCAATCAGCAAGAAAAGGGCCAGGCCCTTGCTCATAAACATTCGCATCACGATTGGAGATGGCTCCCGGAACTGGGAAACGCACCCGGCACCAGCGTGCGGGCATAAACCCTTGTTAATACAGACAATTGTACAATGTCCCGATGAAGCAAGCAACGAAAACGGGCTGTGTTTCGGCACGTCGAGTCCAGTACCACCGAATTCACGACACATTTCCCGAACCAGGAGTCCAAGCGCCTTGAAAATCAAGCTGGACGAACACGTCGGCGAAATCGCCCGAGGGGCGACAACAGCGATGACCGTCCGAATCTTGGGCGGCCTCCTCGGATTCGGGTTTGATGTCCTGGTGGCCAGGATGTTGGGCACAGACGGCGCTGGCAGATATTTCCTGGCCGTGTCAATGGTACTGATAGGTTCGGAAATCGGACGATTGGGCACCGACGCGACAATGGTACGTTTTGTTGCGTCGTCGGTCGAAATGGGTAATTGGCTTACTGCGAAGTCGAGCTTTCATAAATGCCTGGCGATCAGTGTCTTTGGCTCAATCGTTGCAAGTGTGGCTATTTGGGTAGCCGCCGCCCCACTTGCAGAGCAGTTTTTTGAGAAGCCCGACCTGACCCCTTTGCTAAGACTGAGCTGTCTTGCGATCGTTCCGTTATCAATAATGAATGCCACTGGGCAAGCGCTAAGGGGACTAAAAGACATCCGAGGATTTATTACGGTAACAAGCTTGTTCCGTAATGGCTTCCCACTTGTACTAGGTGCAACTCTTATTCCATTGTATGGCGTTGAGGGCGCAATTTGGAGTCTTGCAATTTCATTCACGGTGGCTTCGGCAATTGGATACGGCATGTGGAAGAAAAAGACTGACTCTGCTGATCCTGTGGGCAATCCGATTCCGGTACCGGAGATCCTGAAAAGCTGCCTTCCTCTTGTCGGCGTATCGATTGCCTCGATTGTGATGCGGCGTTCACCGATCATAATTCTGGGGCGTTTCGCGCCTGAATCCTCGGTTGGCATCTTGGGCATCGCACAACGAGTCGTTGCACTATTGAGTCTGGTCCTGACCGCTGTAAACAGTATTGCAGCGCCAAAATTTGCGGCAATGCACGTCTCCAGTGATCGTGAACTTTTGGCGAGGACGGTTCGCCGAACGACAGCAATTCTAGCAGTGGCAGCGTTTCCAGTCTTCTTGGTTTTTGTTTTCGGTTCCAAACTAATTCTGTCATTCTTCGGGCCTTCTGTGGCATCAGGTGCAACAGTATTGGTGATTCTGGCAACCGGCCGGTATCTTAATGTCTTTTCTGGTCCAGTGGGTATCCTCCTCGTAATGACCGGCCACGAGCGACTACAGCGCAACACATCGATCCTGACCGCAATTATCTGTGTCATTATTTGCCTCTACCTAATCCCAGATTATGGGTCCACAGGGGCCGCTGCAGCCATCGCGGTGGCACTAACCACACAGAATCTGATCGCTGTCGTGTTGGTCCGTCGTAATTTGGGAATATGGTCGGTCCCTGCACCGTGGAAGATGCTGCGATTGACGAGAATCGGATGATGCGCAAGCCCGACTTCATTATCGCCGGCGCACCGAAATGCGGAACAACCGCGTTGTGCGAATTCTTGGATCAACATCCTCAAGTATGCATTTCCAAGGTCAAGGAACCACGATTCTTTATTGCCGAAATAGGTGTGCTGGATGCAGGAGGCCCCTTGGGTCCCGGCCCGTTGCGGTCCGGGACATTTGACCGTGGCTGGGCGTGGTATAGCAGCCAGTTTGACCACAAGCCAATGGCCACCTCGTTTGGGGAGGCCACGACGCAATACATCAGCTCGATGGGCACGCCGCAGATGATACATGAACACCTGCCCGGTGTCAGGTTGATATTTATGTACCGTGACCCGGTTGACCGACTGTATTCGCACTACTGGCAGGATCGGAGAGCAGGACTGGACCTGCCTGATTTTGCCGTTGCGCTGGACCAGAAGCATCCCCGGCTGGACCATTATTTCAATATCAGTCACTATCGACGCAACATTGAACGGTTTCTCGAGTTCTTTGGCGCCAACCAGATGCTACATGTGACCATCGACCAACTAAAATCGGATGTCCGGGCAACGTTCGACTTGGTATGCGAATTTATTGGCGTTGGACAAGGCTTTTCCCTGTCCGATACAAACCGGACAGTCAACCAACAACGGTCACCGCGGTCGGTCCGATTACAACGCCTGATCACAGGCATGACCCGTTCGACGATTACGAACCGGTTATCGCCGGGCATTCGTGATATTCTTCGCTGGACCCGAAGTAAAGTAATGCGGGCCAACCAGGTGCCAATGAATTACCCTGAATTGTCGAAGGATATCCGCATTCTTTTGCTTGAGCAGTTCAGGGCCGACGTCGACTACGTCGAAGCTCTGACTTGCCAGGACTTGAGTCACTGGAAACTCCCCTGAATGAACCAAACAGCAAACAATACAGCCGGTAACCTGGTGTCTACAGATTATTTTGGGCATCGGCTGTTGGCGCTTGTTTTTGTCCTGATTCTGATATCAACTCTTGTGACCTTGCCGCAAGCATATCTTCTGATGACAAACGGAGGAAATTTTGCCGCTGTGCGCGAATACGGGTGGGGGTTAAGGCTAATTCGAGAGCTCGTCCTGGTCACGATCCTGGTATCCTCTGGACTTTTTTTCTTAAGGAATCAAACCTTTCGCCTTGTTCCGCCAAACGCGATACTTGTATCCGCATTGTTGTTGACATGGACTGCTGTAGTCTCCATCGTGACCATCCTTGTATACGAATACCCGCCACAGGTTGTTATTGCAGGCATGCGGATTTATCAATATGTGCCAATATTGCTTCTGGGATACCTGTCGTCCAGAGATGGTGGCGCGCAACCTGTATTGAAATTTGCCAGGTTGCTTCGATGGTATGTAGCGATTCAATTAATATTTTCAGCCGCCCAGTTTATTTTTCATTTGGGCCCATGGTGGAATAGGACAATGTTTGGCACAAGAGTGTTCGGAACTTTTCCATACTACAATCAATTTGGAACCGCGATGGCGGCTTGTGCGTGCTGGTTTGTTGTTGCTGATCGATACCAAAAACAACAACGAATCAACCAGACGAATTTCTGGCCATGGATCATATCCTGCTTCGTGATGGCATTGCTCAGCGGGTCACGAGGCGCAATGTTAGCCAGTGGCCTTTGCCTGGGATATCCGATATATATCAGCTTTCGTTCATCCCAACTGCGCACGATTGTCCTGGGAAGCGCGCCGCTAGTGGGATTCCTGGGCTATTGGATTTCCAGTCGTCCCGAATTTACCGGCCGAAATACCTACTTCGACAACGAAAGTCGACTAAAGATCTGGTCTGAAGTGCTGTCGAATTTTGACAATGCCACTGAAGTTATTTTTGGCTGGGGCCTGGGCCTGGCCACGAACTCGATCAAAACTGTATTTGGTGCTGGCGACATGGCCGGCGTGTATGGAAACGCGCATAGCCAGTTTATTCAGATAATGAGCGGATTCGGGATCGTTGGACTTGTGATTTACCTCCTGTTTCTCGGGCGCACTATTTTGACAGGGCCTTCAAACCACTCGATCATAGTGGTCGCGATGATCATATCGATCGGAATTCCCTTTAATATCTGGGAGTTTTTCCCGGTAAACGTTTTAATGATGTATCTATGGGGATGTGCGATTGGATACGGGCTCTACATACGACAACAACTGGGTCGCTCGAGGAAAGGATAGAGCCGGCCGGATCTTGTTAGCGGCTGCGCAACCTGATAACCGAAATGTGAGAATGCGAGAACCAAGGGAAGATTCTTGCCAATATTCTTTCGACTATTCCTAATGGCAAGAACCTTCGTACGAACGGAATTCGAATGTGGTCCTGCGTATGTTCCAACACTTCAAGACCAGCTATGTTCTCCAGGAAATTGCGCCAATGCGATCTGTCCCACGCATAAACATGCCCACGATTGACATAGTGCTTTCTGAACAGTGATGCCAACATCACTGCCGGCCTAATAGGATTGGGGACCGCCAAAACAGCAACCGAAGAATCAGTCCCTATGCAATGAAGCTGCTTTACAATTTCCAGCGGATTGATTGTATGCTCCAGAACGTGAGAAAGGATCACCGCGTCGTATCGTTCCCCACGTCTTACGATGTCTGTAAAGTCGCCAATTTCAATTGCGTGTTCCAGATCAACTTTTTCACCAGTCGATGCCAACGTTTCGGCATCAATGTCAGCAGCACTGAGTCTGAGATCCGGCCTAATACTGTTTAGAAAATTGAGGGTATGACCAACTCCGCAACCAATATCAAGAACCCTGCCACCCTCCCCAACGTATCTTGACACAACCTTTGCCACGACCCGATGATACATTTTGGGGGTTTGGTCATAAGATATATGGACATTCTCCCTGGGTTCAGAAACGGTCCGCATAATTCCTCTCTTCTCAATTCAAACTGTTGACATAAGGACATAAGGCTGGCAGCCCACTTCCACAAAAACGTAGCGCGATTGAGGAAACCAGCCCGCAAATTGCGAACAACTCGATGCTGTACCAATGAATCCCCAATAGAAACGACGTATTTCTTACAGAACCCGTCTCCACATCAAGTAGGCACGGATTACCTCAGTATTTCCCCGTCACCATCAATATGCAACTGTGTATCGACCCCGGTCGTCACAAGCTCACCCAAAACACGTACCACCGCCCCCTCCGAAACACCTACGGCCAAATCACCACCCCGGAACCAGGATTGACCGGAAAACGTCACCCCTGGGACTTCAGATCCTGCACTTTTTCTTACGTGAACACCAAACCAATCCAATTTTGAATGATCAGCCCGAAGTCGAAATTGAAACCGGCTGTCCCGAAATTTTATTCCCGCCGGGCCCCTGGACAGACGTTCATTTTCGACTAGCACGATTGTGTGATCCCGACCGTCCACCTCGTTCGAGTTGAATTGCACCGAGTCAAAGAGGACATCGTATCCGCCTGTAATGTGGACGTTGTTGTCACCTTGGTGCATACCTTCGAAAATCCCACGATAAAACGTAATCAGCCGCGTTGGCCCAGCCCGTCTTGTTGCGTCATCGCTGATCCGCAAGTTGGTCCGGGCGACTCGTTTCAATGTCGTGTCAACGAACGTCAGGTTTGCGGCCCCGGAACCGATGGTCAGGTTGGTATCCGTTGCACCCGCGATCACCAGATTTTCGAAGAGCGTATTCTGGGCCCCCTCAATGACCATGCCGTGGGATGCCGAGCCATTGTTTGAATCACCCCTGACATAGATATTCGAGAACTTACGTTCGACGACCGTGCCGACATAAATGAGCGGATGTCCCAGCTCAGCCCCCGGCAACGGCTGGATCATGAAATCACCGCTGGTTCCACCGCGGCCGCATTCCCGAGGCCTCCCCAGGTCACAGAACCTGAGTTGCCCGTCTTTCTCCAGTTCGATAACAGTGGCACCCGGACCAGCGCCCACCAGATTCACCCTCTGTCCGACCGTCACCGGATGCGAAATTCTGAACTTTCCTGCTGGCAACCGCACCGTCCCCCCTTCGCCCAATTCGCTCGTGCCGTCACCGTTTTGATCCGCCATCGAGTCGAGTGCGGCCTGAAGCGAACCAGTCACGTCGGCGTTCCCGTCGACCGCCAGGACTGGCGCATCGCTCGTTGAATCCGACACGGCCAGCACCGGCAGGTCTGTTGCACTGCCTGACCGCGACAGTTGAGTCGCAAGAATCGTTCCGACGATTGCTCCCACTGCCGCCCCGGCGGCTAGTCCAAATGTAAACTGCTTCATAGTTGTTGGTCGCTAATCCTGACCCTGACCCCGCGCGCTGGCCCTGAATTTCCGATTCAAACAGTCGCTATCCCATGGGAAGAACACCCACGGCGACGATCCGTGCTACATTTAGAAAGTTACCACATCTGGACTAGCAAAAAGCAAAGTATTGGAATACGGGCCAGGCCGAAAAAAGGGCAAAATGGCGAGATTCGTCCGAGGAAAACGATCTGACAATCAGCGTTCGCGATTGGTTGGCCACGAAGCAGCCGCTACTTCACCGCGATACGATCGGCCTGATCGTACCAATTATCGGCAACTTTTGGTGACGTTGCCGATGTTTGCATTATGCGCGTTCGGAATCACGGGCAACGGTTGCAGCAACGACGCTGATTCTTCAGCGCGCCCGGAAACAACAATTGTATCCGGGCCACCGGCAAACTCTCGGTCGTCAACGGCAACGTTTGTCTACTCAGCGACTACGGCCGCAACATTCAGCTGCAGTGTTGACGAAGGGATATTGTTTGATTGCCAATCGCCAACAACGATTACGGTGACAACGGCCGGGCCTCACAAGTTCAAAGTGTTCGCAATTGATTCAAAAGGCCTGGCAGACAAATCGCCGGCTGTATGGACGTGGGATGTTGCCAATATAGCTGTGCGACCATCGTTTATTGTTCTCTATACCGACGACGAGGACATCACGAGCTTGCCCTACCTGACCAATGTCAACAAGCATCTTGTGTCCGAAGGAACGCTATTCGAAAATGCTTTTGTCACCTATCCGGTTTGTTGCCCGTCGCGCGCGACGCTCTTGACAGGTCAATATCCACATAATCACCAGGTCCTCAGCAACGTACTGCCAATTGGCGGTTCCAAGCGTTTCTATGAAAACCGCGGTGACAGGGCCACCATCGCCACTGCAATGAAGTCCGCCGGGTACCGGACCGCATATTTTGGCAAATACCTGAATGGTTTCGGCAGGCGAGATGCTACGTACGTGCCCCCCGGTTGGACTGACTGGTACGCAAACGTGACGAAACGATCTGCCTATTTTGATTTCGATATCAGTATCAACGGTGTCCCTGCCTTCTTCGATAGCTCGAACGAAACGGAAAACTATCGCACGGATATCGAGACCGAACAGGTTATCGACGTAATCGAGGATGCATCCGGTCAGGATGTACCATTTCTGCTCTACATATCTCCGTTTGCGCCCCACCAGCCTTTTATCCCCGCCCCGCGACACGCAAGCATGTTTGCCGAGGTTACGGCACCGAGGCCACCGTCATTTAACGAGGCAGACATCAGCGACAAATACTCTGGATTTTCCGACGAGCCACCGTTGTCAGAATCGGAGATTGCTGCGATTGACGAAGTCTACCGGAACAGGCTGAGGACCTTGATGGCGGTTGACGAGATGGTTGACAGAATTTTCCAGAAACTGGACACCGAAGGCCTGACGGACAACACCTACGTATTCTATTTGTCGGACAATGGGTTTTTCCTGGGACAGCACCGAATTCGAACCGGGAAAAAACACGTCCCCTGGGGAAAGAACAACGCCTACGAGGAATCGATCCGGATTCCCATGGTCATCCGTGGCCCGAATATCAACCGCGGTGCCGTTGTGCGCCATATTGCGTTAAACAACGATATTGTGCCGACAATACTGGAACTCGCGGATGTCGACCCTGCGGTTGAGATCGACGGCAAGTCGCTGCTGCCGCTCCTTGGCAATGCGATTCCGGCCGAGAACGAATGGCGAACGGGGTTTTTGACTGAACACTGGATTCGCTCGCCCGATGGGCCAATCCCCAGCGGGACGGCCTACCGGACAACGAATGGCAAATACATTTGGCGAAAGACCGGTGAAGAGGAATTCTACGATCTACGCGATGACCCATTCGAACTGGAAAACATTGTAAGTTCGGTGGAAAAGAAATTGCTGGAATTCTACAGGGCGCAATTTGATGCACTTCTGAGTTGCGTTGGGGCCGATTGCCGCGAATTAGAAACCGCGACAATCCCCGGGCATTAGGGTGCGGCGATGGTCCACCCGATTGGATACGGGCAGGGTCTGATATCGTATCCTAAGACTGTCAGAGACCCTTGGCGTTCCTTGTTTTCCTTTGACAAATGAGATCCGATTCCTGGTTATGGACACTGCGATCGATTTTCTGGTTATTGGTGCACAGAAGTGTGCGACGACCTGGCTTCATGAGTGCCTGGCTGAGCACCCGCAGCTTAACTTGCCACCCAAACGGGAGCGGGAGTATCTGGGTGGTCCATTGCACAAGGCCAATGGCGATCAATGGTATTTTGACCTGCTGGGGCCTCGGCAAAGCGGGCAGTTGCGGGGTGATGTTTCCGTGGACTATCTGCTGAATCCGGAATCACCGGCGCTGGTCTCGGCGTTATCACCAGACACAAAAATCATCGTTTCGATCCGAGAGCCAGTCAGTCGCGCCGTATCGGCGTGTTTATGGGGCGCGCGGTTCGGCATGATGGGTGATGACCTGGACCCCAACAACGGGCTGCATCGCGCACTCGCCGCACAATCGGACGGCGAGACCGAGGCCAATCGACCGTTTTTTGAGCTGCTGGAACGCGGTCGCTACGGCAAGTATCTGAACCAGTGGATCGACGCGTTTCCGGCAGAGCAGACCCTCGTGCTGATGTTCGAGCAGATTCAATCCAACCGAGCGGCAGCACTGGCATCGGTCTACCGGTTCCTGGGTGTTGATGACCAGTTTGTCCCCGGCAAGCTGACAACACAGCCGAAACGAAACAGCTACCGCCCCTGGATGGTCAACCTGCAGCGATTCCTGGTTGATCGCATCGGGCTGCCGGTCTGGCGGGTCAACCGGCTGATGAACATCCTGAACCGGACGGTTGCCAGGGTCGGTTCAGGCGGCGAACAGCGTGACATCGATCCTGCCGTCGCCCAGCAGGCCCGCGAATTGCTGGCGGCAGACCTGCCAATCCTGAAGAACGTGCTGGAACGGATCCCTCCAGGCCAGCGACCGGATTTCAGCGACGTGCAGGCCGCGTGGGCGGTCGCCCCGTGATCGGCCCGGTTCGCAAGCTATGGCTGTATGCCACCGGCGTTGCCGGATTGAGCGGCAGCGATGTCATCCTGGCGTCGTATCCAAAGTCCGGAAACACGTGGATGCGCTTTTTGTTTTGCAATGTTGTCAGCCTGTTGGAATGGGACGGCCGGACCGTTGATCATGGAACGGTTGATGCGACCATGCCGGAATTGGGCGTGGACAATCTGCTGGTGCACCACAAGTACAACTGTATCCCGCGAATGGTCAAGACCCACCGGCGCTACATCCCCCTGTTTGCACGTAACAAATCGGTCTATATCCATCGTGACCCGCGGGACACGCTGGTGTCGTACTTTCATTTTGTGACCGATCGACCCTCGCCGTTGTTTGCTGGCGAATTGTCAGAGTTCGTGCGCCATCCCCGCTTTGGAATCAATTCGCTGCTGGCCCACAGGGCCTCGTGGATTGACCGGGCCACGGCGACCGTATCGTACGAGGGGCTGAAAAAGGACGGGGTCGACCGGTTCAAGGAGGTCCTGGCGCGGATCGAGCTGGACCTGCCTGACGAGATCGTCAATGAGGCGTTTGAACGGTCACGCTTTGAGCGGGTCCGCGAACTCGAGGAAAAGACCGGCCACCCGAAACTGGGCAAAGCAATGCCCGAAGTCAGGTTCGCCCGCGAAGGCCGGGTCGGAGGCTGGCGCGAACGGTTCTCGGACAGTGACTGCGACTATGTGGCGGCGGCTTGCGAACGCGCCGGGTTGTCCCTGACCTGGGATTGACTGTTGGCGAAATCCGGACTTTTGCTGGCGGGCGACACCACGCGGTCCCGCGTTACAGGTCAGCGGCTTGCGTTTGATGCCTTGATCGCGGGCCTGCGGGACCGGCAAATTGAACACATTGTGATCGACAAGTCCCCGTACGGAAAAGGGCGGACAGGTGGCCGGTTCAGCGTCCGAAATGCTGCCCAGTCTGCGTTTGTCCTGGTTCGCTATCTGTCGCGGCTGCCCGGATGTGCAACGGTCTACAACGTCCTCGCCCCCAGCAAACTGGGATTCTTCCGCGACCTGGCACTGATCTGGCCAGCGCGGCTGCTGGGCAAACGCATTATCGTCCACATGCACGGCGGTGGTTATGACCAGACGTGGAATTCCCGCACTGCGATCGGACGCTGGCTGGTTCGGCGCACGCTGGCCGCGGTCGATGTGATCATCGTCCTGGGCGAGCGACTGATTGAGCAATTCGATTTTGTCGGGCCAACCGGCCCCGACATTGCCATCGTCCCCAACGGATTGCCCAACGAAGTTCCAACCGCAGGGCGCGCGGACCGGACCTATGATCCGACCCAGCCGTTCCGGATTCTCTATCTGTCCAATATGATCGAGTCAAAGGGATACCGGGACGTATTGACGGCGGCGCGGACCCTGTCCGACGAGGATCGTCCAATCCAGGTGGACTTTTGCGGTGAATTCGTTGCCACCGTGGGGCCCGGGCACCGACTGTCAGCCGATGAGGCCCGCGAGCGCTTTCTGTCCACGGTTGACGACTGGGGACTGGCATCGGTCGTAACCTGGCATGGAATCGTTCGCGGCGACGACAAGCTGGCACTTCTGGACGATGCGCACGCCTTTGTCCTGCCCACCAACTATCCCTGGGAAGGGCAACCCATCAGCATCATCGAAGCGATGGCCGTGGGCCTGCCGGTAATTTCCACCGATTACCGGGGCATTCCCGAGCTGGTTGACGACCAACAGACCGGGATCCTGGTCCCGTGGAACGATCCTGGATCCATCGCCCGGGCGATCTCCAGCCTGATGGACAACCCCGACGTGTACAGGGACATGAGCGTCAGAGCCCGGCAAAAGTATGAAGCCGAGTTCAAACTGGATCGCCATATTGAGCGGATGGTCAAGCTATTGGACAATGAAGGCCGTGACTGACCCATCCCCCGATCTTGTGATTTTTGTCTGCACGGCCAATCGCATTCGCAGCCCGTTTGCCGAAGTGATGGCCCGAACCCGGAACCTGCGTCCGCGCTGGCTGCCGCAGGTTCCGATTGTCAGCCGTGGTACCGAGGCCGAGCCAGGCAAGGCCGCAGTGGACGCAGCCATCACGACAGCCCGGCGATATGGCGCCGACTTGACCGACCACCAGGCTGCACTGTTTGATCCAGAAGAGGCCGAAAACGCCTGGATCATTGGCATGGCGCCGGAACATTTGCCTGGTGGCACGCTGGGGTGGCGTCAAAGCCTGCTGGGCGAATTCTGTGGCCTGGATGCCATCAGCGACCCCGCGGGCATGCCAGAGGACGCATTTGTGTCAGCGTACGAGATCATTATTCGTGGCCTGCGGGCCTGGGCGCTGCTGCCAGATCCTGACCAGACATCCTGAGTATTTCCGGTTTTTTGAATGGGCCTGGATACTGCGATTGAAATGAATCCGTTCCTGCGCAAAGCCAGGAACACCCTGCGCAAGGTCCCGCGAGCGACCAGGCGAATCCTGGCCAACGCCGATGCCTATGCGACATCACCACCCATCGTTGCAAATTCGTTCCCGAAAAGCGGGACCCACCTGTTGTTGCAGATCCTGTCAGCGATTCCCGGTGCCCGTGACTACGGTTCATTCATTGCATCAATGCCATCGGTCCCGCATCGGCTTCGGTCCGACCGGCAGCTGACGCGCATGATCCGCGCGCTGGCCCCCGGCGAGCTCAGCGGCGCCCATTTGTTTGCGACCCGGGCAGCCGCCGAAGCATTGTCTGCCGTCCAGGCAGCCCATTTTTTTGTTTATCGGGACCCGCGGGATGTCGTCGTATCCGAGGCCCATTACCTGACCGAAATGAACCGCCTGCATAGTTTGCACAAACCCTTTGCGGCACTGGGCGACTATTCGGACCGGTACATGCTGTCGATTTGTGGTGGCGGCGATGGGTTCCCCTGTGATTACCCGGATATCGGCAGCCGATTCCAGATGTATCGCCCATGGGTTGACGATGAATCCGTCTGCGCGGTGTCGTTTGAGAGCCTGGTGTCGGAACGCCGCAACAGCGAATTTGTCAGGATTGCGACCCACTACAACCGCTTCGCAACGGCCCCCATCGATCCCGACTCGTTTGCGCGCGCTGCCGAATCAACAATTGCGCCGGAACGAAGCCGCACGTTTCGGGCAGGGCAAACCGGCGGCTGGCGAGATGCGTTTGAGAGCCGGCACATTGACGCCTTCAAAAAACATGCGGGCCAGTTGCTGGTTGACCTTGGTTATGAATCCAGCCTGGACTGGACGCGGGATCCGCGTCAGTAAGCGCCTTTGGCCCGGACGACTACATCGATCGTTTTGGCCAGGATGTACATGTCCAGCCAGAACGACCAGTTCCGGACGTAATAAACGTCCAGCCGGATCCGCTCGTCGTAGGTCGTATCTGTACGCCCGGAAACCTGCCACAGGCCCGACATACCCGGCAGGACCTTGCAGTACGTTGGAAAGGCCTCGGCGTATCGTTCGGCTTCGTCAATGGGCAACGCACGCGGCCCGACCAGGCTCATCTGTCCCATCAGGACATTGATCAACTGGGGAAGTTCATCGAGGCTGGTTTTCCGCAGCAACCGGCCCAGTCGGGTAACCCTGGGGTCGTCCTTGAGCTTGGCGTTCTCGTCCCATTCACGTTTCAATTCCGGGTTCTCATCCAGGTACGACTGGAGAACAGCATCGGCATCACGAACCATGCTGCGAAACTTCCACATTCCGAAAACGGTCCCATCCTTGCCCCAGCGATCCTGCCGATAAAAGACCGGGCCACGGGATTCCAGCTTGATCCCGATTGCAATGACAAGGAACAGGGGCAGGACGAACACGCTGCCAACCAGCGTAAAAACGATGTCACTGATGCGCTTCATCTTGCTTTTCCACGGCAGGAACAACTGCTGCCGAACCTCCAGGCCCATAGCCCACTGCAGGTCGCGAACTTCGACGCCCAGGTTGGCGATCCCGTGCAGGTCCGGGATCAACAGGATGTGCGAAAAACCCTGCCCGTGTGTATCGACTATTTCCAGGACACGTTCACGGGACACGCCGGGCATTGCAACGACCAGATAAGGCACATTCATCCGCTGGCTGATGTCACGGCAATGGTCCAGACCTGACAGGACGGGAACGCCGTCGATATCCCCGGCCTTGTCAGGATCGTCGTCAAGGACCGCGACCGGTTTCAGTCCCATCTCCGGGTGTCGAATCAGGGTATTCACCAGTTCGCGCCCGGTGGTGCCCGCCCCCAGTATCAGCGCCGGATATCCCCACCACCAGCGGGCAGAAAAACGGCGTCGCACATATCCCCGGACAATGGGCACCGCCACAACGGCGGTCGCCCAGCCAACCAGGAAGA
>JBFJWU010000045.1:0-14209 GCA_041623475.1 bacterium
GAAGGAATCCTGCAGTCGGTCGATAACGACGGTGACCGTGTCCGAATCAATCTTGCCAACGAGGCCCTGGCCGCGTCGGCCATGATCGTTGACTACAACGCGTTTGAACTGAAGCCCGATGACAGCTTGCACGCCAACGTTGACCGGGATGAGCGCGGGTTCGTCGTGACTGATTCAGTCACTGCAACAAGCAAACCAGGCATTTTTGCTGCCGGTGATATTACCGGTGGCTATGCTATGGTCTTGAATGCGCTGAATCAGGGTGCCCAGGCTGGATTTGCTGCATATGAGTACATTTATCAAAGGCGATTCGGAACCGATCCGGTCATGTTTGCCTACAAGCCTGCTGATGTTCGCATCGAAAAAGGATTCAGGACCCTCCCTGCCTGGCGCACAAGCGACCTGATTGTCACCCTTGTTTCCGCAGAACGACTTCCAGAGTTCAGAATCGGCACATCGTCACCGGGTCAGGAGTTGCTTGTCCTGGGTTCATTTGCATTTAGCGACCTTCAGGAACTGGTTGGCGCGTCTGATGCGACAGCGGTACTTGACAACTGGCTGGAGCAAAAAATCGTAACCGTTCGCCGAAATGGACAGTGAATCGACATGACATTCGACACCGCAGCTCATATCGAATGGCTGGCAGCATTGTCGGCCGAGGGACGCGCTCCGGACCTGGATTCACGGGCCGCGAGGCTGCTGGCCCATCAGCTTGAATTGTTCCCGGGATGGCAGCGATTACAGGGCAAACTGCCGGACCGAATCGAACCCGGACTGGTCAGGCCGTTCCCGGCCCGCCTGTTCAAGTCAATGACACCGGCGACCGGCAATCGGGTCTTTTCAACCAGCGGAACGTCATCTGGTGAGCCCGGCCGCGTCGGTTACTCGCCAGCAGACATGTCGGCAATGGATACAGTCATTGACATCAATGCGGGGGCAAGGCTTTTTCCTGATGGCCCGGGAATAACCCGTACCCTGGTACTGGCCCCGGACCCGGATGCCAGGCCACAGATGATCATGGCATACGGCATGCAGCGACTGATCGACCGGTTCAGTTCCGGCGGTCAATTCTTGATTGGCAATGAGGGCCTCGACGTGCCGGCGCTTACGGCGGAACTGGACCAGGCATGCGCTGACGATACGCCCTTAACGCTGATCGGCGCAACATTTGGATTCGTCCTCTTTGCCGATGCAATGATCGACTCGGGGCGTACATGGTCGTTACCGGCGGGAAGCCGCCTGATGGATGCGGGCGGCAGCAAGGGCCGGTCCAGGTACGTGTCACGGCGCGAGTTTACCGATGTCATCGAGACTGTTTTCGGAATTTCGATCGACTGGCAGGTCAATCTGCTGGGAATGACAGAACTGGCTTCCCAATTCTACGACCACACTGTCGGGCAGGCCAACAACCGGCTGGGCATCAAGATCAACCCGCCCTGGACACGGACATGGGCCGTTGACCCCGACAGCCTTTTTGCGGTCGCAGACGAAGAACGCGGCCTGCTCGTTCACCTGGACCTTGCAAATATCGACCACCCGTCATTCATCCTGACCGAGGATATCGGCTGGACAACGGCGGAGGGATTTGTAATTGAAGGGCGGGCCACTGGCAGCGAGCTTCGCGGTTGCTCCCTGACCGTTGAGGAATTTTCCTCGGCTTCCCGATGACCAATGATCAATCATTGACGATTTCGTGGGCACCCCCCGGCTGCACGGCAGGGGACATTGCGGGCATGGGTGAATGGCTAAGGTCGGCTGGACAAAGGCTCCGTGCGTCGCGCTCTGTCGAACAAATAGCAGAAGTGCTGGATGCAGCTGCGGTCGAATGGATCGGCCGTGCCAACACCAGTGATGAGATCGTCAAAAAGGTTGCCGCGCATTCGGACCTTTCCCCCGAAATGGTTGCCCGGTGCATTCGTGCCGAGCAAACCAGTTCGCGCAAGGACGACTTGATCCAGGCCCTGAATGCGGAACTTGGATCGGCTGCATGCCTGGATCAGTTCGTCTGGCAGCCCGGGCTGAATCGGCACATCCGAGCAACGGGACCAGGGCTGGTCCTCGCCATCCTGCCTGGAAATATCCCCGGGCTCAGCCACCTGCCACTGATGCGAAGCTTGTTGGTCAAATCACCGGTGCTCGCAAAAGCGGCCTCTGGCGAGCCGTATTACGCAGCTGCGTACGCAGAGTCCATTGCCCGGATCGACCCCCTCGTTGGCGACTGTCTCGGAATTGTCCGCTGGCCAGGAGGGAATCAGGCAATTGAATCAACGGTCGCAGAAATGGCGGACGCGGTTATTGTCTATGGCGCCCGCGAGACGATCAAGTCCTGGAGAATGGTGGTGCCGCGCCCTAAGCCTCTGGTCGAACACGGTCATAAACTGGGATTCCTGATTGCCGATCCAACGTGGCTTGCTGCAGACCCGGATCGACTGGACGCCATCGCTCTGGACATCTGCATGTACGACCAGGCTGCCTGCCTGGCCCCGCATGTTGTCATCGTATTGGGCGATCATGACGACTCGGAACGAGTTGGCAGGGACCTGGCGAACGCCATGGAACGATTGCACAAGCAACTACCATGTGGCGGCGACGTAACCGATGCCAGGACAACCCGGCGCGCCTGGATCGACCAGTTTGAATGGGAATCTACCGGCGATTCGCGGATGTTGGCCAACGGCCCGTGGGGTGCTGTGGCGCTCGAAACCTCAGGACAAATCAAACCAACCTGCGGGCTGCGAACGATTGCTGTTGCGCCAGCCGGCAGTATCGCGGCCGCATTAAGCCTGCTTGCGGGTTGGCAGGACTGGCTTCAGAATGCCGGGCTGGCCGTCCCGGCCGAAGTCGCAAGGCAATTGGCGGTTGCGCTGGCCGACATGGGATGTACGCGTCTGGCGCCTGCCGGAGCGATGCCTTTTCCCAGCATGCGCTGGCACCATGATGGCAGACCCGCCTTGTCGGACCTTGTGCGGTTTACGAATGTTGAAGGTCCGGCGGAAGAACCACTGGACACCCCCTGGCTGTAGCTGTCCTGCACCTGCCGGGTACCGAAGCCCGACGCGGAATGTTAATCTGGTCATTCGCAATCGATCGAAATCATCCGTTTTGAAAGGCTGATATCCGTATGTTTGTTTGGGATATCGATCCCGTCTTGTTACGAATGGGACCGGTTCAGATTCGTTATTACGGAATTATGTTCCTGGCAACCATCATGTGTGGCTGGTGGTGCTGGCGCTGGCAGATGCTGCGCGGCGGTTACGACGAAGAGAAAGCCGAGCGTTTCCTGATCATTGGCGTCATCGCAGTCATCGGCGGTTCCAGGCTGGGCCACGTGCTCTTTTACGAGTTCGACCGCTTTATGGCCAACCCGATTGAGATCCTCAAGGTCTGGAAAGGCGGACTGGCCAGCCACGGTGCAACTATTGGTTTGATGATTGCGTTGGCGTGGTACGCCAAGCGGGAAAAAATGCGTGTCCTGGAAGTTACCGACCGATTCGCGATGTCGGCTGCGATTGGTGCAACGTTTGTTCGGATCGGAAATTTCTTCAACAGCGAAATTGTCGGTCGCGCGACGGATGTTCCCTGGGCCGTAAAGTTTCCAAGAAGTTACTACGACTATCGATTACCTGTTGAGAGTGTCCCGTGGCGGCACCCCAGCCAGTTGTATGAGGCCCTGATGGGGACAATCGTGTTTGCGACCCTTTACCTGATCGACCGCAGATACAAGGAGTCCCGTCCGCTGGGGCTGTTAAGCGGGCTATTCCTGGTCCAGTACTTCACGTTTCGGTTTTGCGTCGAGTTTGTCAAAGAGTTCCAGACACTGGTTCCCGGCCGGTCGTTTTTCACGATGGGGCAGTATCTGTCGATTCCATTTGTGTTTATCGGGATCGGAATGATCGTCCTCGCATTGCGCAATGGGCAGCCAACCAACCAGTTGGCACCCGTCAGCAGGAAAAAGGCGAAGCGCCGCGGATGATGCTACAGGTGTTCTAAAACTCGGTCATCGCCAATCTGGCTTTTTCCAGCCCAGTGTCAGTCAGTCGCAGGTCACCGTCGTCGATCTGGACCAGGCCGGCAGCACGCGCTTCATAAACGGTCCGACGAGTAACATCAGCATCCCAGGTCAGATGCTGGTGCAAGGTCGATACCCAGCGTTCTTCATCTCGCAGGTCTTTTGTTTCGTGGTGCAGCAAGTGGACCACCAACATTCGAATCCTTGCCCTCAACATTTGCTCACGCCGGCGATGCCATTTCGCAACGACACCGTACTCCGGGGCAATCAGGAAACCAACGGCAAACAGTATTCCGGCAACCGTTGCCATGCTTCCGGAAATTGATGCGTCCAGGGCGTGTGCCATTTGATATCCCAGGATCGCAGCCGCGGCGCCGATCCCGGTCCCGGCCCCGATCATGACGGCCAGGCGGTCTGTGAATAACCACGCTGTTGCCGGCGGCGCAATAAACAGGGCGATCACCAGGATCGATCCAACTGCGTCAAAGGCGCCAACAACCGTTATTGAGACCAGTGCCATGAAGCTGTAATGAATCAGTGTCGGCCGGATACCCAACAGGCTGGCCAGCCCCTGGTCAAATGCGGCGATTGTCAGTTCCTTGTAGAACGCCGTGATCACGGCGATATTCAACAACAGAATCGCAGTCATTACCCACAGTGATTTGGGGCCAACGTCGGTCCCGGCAATGATCATCCTGTCAAACGGTGCGAACGCCAGTTCTCCCATCAATACCGCATCCAGGTCCAGGTGCACGTGCCCTGCGTGTTGGGCGATCAGGATTACGCCGATACTGAACAGGGCGGGAAAAACCAGTCCGATGGCGGCGTCCTGCCGCAGATTCCCTGTCTGGAAAATCGATTCAACCAGCCAGACAGTAATCACACCCATTACAGCAGCGGCAACAACTAGCAGCGGCGAGGCCAGATCATGGGTAATAAAGAATGCAATAACAATCCCCGGCAGGATGGAATGACTGATGGCATCGGTCAACATTGCCATCCGGCGCAATACCAGGAATGTTCCGGGAATTGCACATGCCGCTGCTGTAACAACCGCGATCAATTGGATTTCCAATTGCGGGGTCACGGTTCCCGCGCAATTCGCGCACGGCGCTCTTCCAACGATCGGGCTATTTCGATTCCGGTCTCGGTCAACGCCCAGTGACTTGCGCCAACTCGTACCAGCCACCCCCGCGCCTCCAGCAATCCCAGCAGGTCATCCCGTTCGACCCGACCCATGTCGACGATTTTCACAAGCGCCAGTTCCCGTGGCTCAAACGGGTCCTCGTGCTGATTTGCCAGGTTAAAGAATGCCAGCAACAACTGCTCAACACGCACGCCGCTGCGACGCTGACGGATACGGATCCAGGTCCACACCAGCCCGCGACTGGATCCGAATGCAAGGGACAGGACGACTGCCGCGGCCGCAACCAGGACAATCGCCGGGCCGGTTGGCATTCGTGCGGTTTCAGCACTTACCCAGGCACCCGACAGGCCCGATATTGCGCCGATGGCCGCAGCGATTGCCACCATTGGCGCCAATCGGTCGGTCCACTGGCGTGCTGCAGCAGCAGGGGCAACGATCATGGCGCTCATCAGGACAACGCCGACGCTTTGCAGGCCAAGCACAACGGCCAGAACCAGGCAAGACATCAACGATGCATCCAACATTGACACCCGCCAGCCGAGACCCTGGGCGTACTCCGGATCGAAACTGATCAGTTTCCATTCTTTCCAGAACAGTCCGGTCAGGATCATCGCCACAGCACCCAGGACGGCAATTGTAATGACATCGCGCTCCAACATGGTTGCGGCCTGTCCAAAAAGAAACTTGTCCAGGCCCGCCTGGGATGCATTGGGCATCTTCTGGATAAATGTCAGGACGACCAGTCCGAAGCCGAAAAAAACGGCCAGCACCAGCCCCAGGGCACCGTCATAGGCAATCCGGGTCCGTTTGTCAATCTGCGTGACCAACTGCGCTCCGAGCCAGCCGGTCAGGCCTGCACCGGTAAGAAGGACCATCAAGTCCTTGCGCCCCGTCAACAGGAATGCCAGGGCAACCCCTGGCAGCGCGCAATGGGACACCGCATCACCCAGCAGGCTTTGCCGCCGCAGGACCGCGAACGACCCCAGGACGCCGCTGGTTGCTCCGATCAAAATGGTTCCCAGGCTGACCGTGCGGACGGTGTAATCGAAAATCAGGTCGTGAAAGAAATCCACTGGACAGTCATTCGTTACTGTGGCTGACACCAAGGCCAGGAATAAAGGCGGTTCGTCCGCCGTAGGTTGCCCTTAATCGTTCCTCGGTAAATACGGTCGCAACGGGTCCTGCCGCAATACAGCGAACATTCAACAATGCAACCTGGTCAAAGTATTCGGGAACCGTCTGCAGATCGTGATGAACGACAACGACGGTCTTTCCGGCTGCCCGCATATCCTTCAAAAGGGCGACGATTGCTCGCTCAGTAACTGCATCGACACCCTGGAAGGGCTCATCCATCAGGTACACGTTTGCGTCCTGAACCAACGCACGCGCAATCAATACGCGCTGTTGCTGGCCCCCGGACAGTCGACCGATGTGACGCCCGGCGAATGCCTCCATTCCGACCCGCTCCAGCGCCTCCAGAGCCTGCAGGCGTTCCGCCTTTCCGGGGCGGCGGATCAGGCCAAGAGCGCCATAGGACCCCATCATCACGACGTCGAGGACGTTGACAGGAAAATCCCAATCCAACCCGGACCGCTGGGGAACATAACCAACCAGCCCCCGTTGCTCATCAATTTTGCGTCCGAAAATATAGACATGGCCGGCAAGCGGCTTGATCAGGCCAAGCAACGTTCGAATCAGCGTCGTCTTGCCAGCACCATTTGGTCCAACGATGGCCATCAGGATCCCCGGCGGAACATCCAGGTCAATATCCCAAAGAACCGGCTGCTCCTGATAGGCGACGGTCAAGTCTTCAATGTGGATCGCTGTTTCCGCCGAAGGAACATGCGGATGCCCGATTGTCATCCTGTCACGGTCCCTGATGGCCCTTTAGTGCACCGGAAATGGTAGAAACGTTATGACGGACCATCTCAACGTAGGTACCACCCGGACCTCCTGGCTCGCCCAATGCGTCAGAAAACAGGCTGCCACCGACCTTGACATCGCCGCCTTTTGATTTGACGGCCTGGCGCAAGGCCTCTACATAGCGCTCGGGGACGGTCGTTTCGACAAATACTGCCGGAATTTCCCGGTCGGCGATGAAAGCTGCAAGGTCCTGGACGTCGGCGGCACCTGCTTCGGACGCGGTGCTGATGCCCAAAAGTCCGCGAACCTCCATCCCATAGGCGCGCCCGAAATAGCCAAACGCATCGTGGGCAGTGACCAGAACCCTGACCGGTTCCGGGATCAGCTCGACCTGCTGTCGAACCCACTGATCGAGCGTGCCCAGTTCCGAAATAAAATCGGCGGCTCTGGCCCTGTATCCGTCAGCGTGGGCCGGATCGAGCTCTGAAAGTCGTTCGGCCAGGTAGGCGACCCCCTGGCTCCAGAGCGACACATCAAACCAGATGTGGGGATCGTTGTTTCCAGGGTAATCGGGAAACGCCAGCAACTGCCCTGCCGGAATTCCTGCGGTAATAGCGACGGTAGGCTTGCCATTCTCTGCCATCCGGGCAAAGATTTCGACCATCTTGCCTTCAAGATGCAGGCCGTTATAGACAACGATATCAGCCGCCGCCATTCGCGAGACGTCACCCTCGCTGGCCTTGTACAAATGCGGATCAACACCTGCACCCATCAGGGCGGTAACCTGGACATCGTCGCCCCCCAGTCGGCGCACGGTGTCGGCAACAATATTTGTCGTCGCCACGATCTTTGTCGCCGCGCCCGTTTCCGTTGCAACCGGCTTACCAGCCTTGTCACATCCTGCAGCAACGACCACAACAGCCAGTAAGATCCTAATGGGCATACGATTCATCCTTGGGTAAGGTTACGTGGACACAGGCCGCCAGTGCGCGACCAATCACGTGCTGGTTTGACTGGATTTCAATCGTCAACGGACCATCCAGCGGCTCCTGCCTTAACAGACGCACGTGGGCACCCGGATACATTTGCAGGTCACCCAGATAACGCAGGACATCGCCGTCCTGATTACGAATCCGTGCGACGATTGCGCGGGCTCCGATATCAATTTCCGTCAACGGCACCAGGTCTCGCTTGACGATCGTGCCATCGCGATCCGGAATCGGGTCCCCATGGGGATCGTGCGTTGGGTGTCCAAGGACTTTGTCGATTCGGTCTTCAAGCTCCTCAGAAATGACATGTTCGAGCCGTTCCGCCTCCTCGTGAACCTGGTCCCATGGCACGTCCAGGGCTTCGGCCAGGAACAGCTCGATCAGGCGGTGGTGGCGAATGACTTCTAATGCGATACCTTCGCCCGCCGGTGCCAGTTCAATGTGCTTGTAAGGCTCATAACGGATTAATTTAAGCCCTGCCAGCTTCTTCAGCATACCGGTCACAGAGGCCGCACGAACGCCCAAATGATCCGCGATTGCGGACGTAGTCACCTGGTCACCGGCTTCCTTCAGGGCATAAATTGCCTTCAGGTAATCCTCAACCGCACGGGTGTTCAATTCTTTGCCAGGCATTTTTTTAGTTTAACCTAATAAAAAATTTTGGTCAATTTTCTTAGGCGTTTACCTCATCATTTGGTCCCGCACACAACAAAATTGACATGCCAGTCAACTTATGGGATAACGAATAACTCAATCGCTATTATTGAATTCAAGACGCACAATCAAGGAGGCAATCCGATGCCGATCGATGCGGAAAAGGCGCTTGCCGCCACATTTGAAGGAATGGAATCCAAGTTTGACGAATCTGACGTCATTCTTTACGCGCTCGGAATCGGCGCCGCAGCGGAAAACCCAACGGATCCAGGACAACTGAAATACGTCTACGAAAACGGACTTCAGACGCTGCCGACGTTCGGTGTAGTTCCGGCGTTTCCGGCACTGTCTGTTGCGATGACGGCCCCGGGTATGGAGTTCAATCCGATGATGCTGTTGCACGGAGAACAGTATCTGGAAATCAACAAATACCCGATCCCGACGCGCGGCACACTGACCACAACGCCATCGATTTCGGCCATTTATGACAAAGGGAAAGGCGCCCTGGTTTATCTGGATGCCGTGACTACGGATGAGAAAGGCGAAACTGTCTTTACGAACTCGTTCGGAATTTTCCTTCGCGGCGAAGGCGGCTTTGGCGGTGAACGCGGTCCCGAGCCGGGCAACGAACCGCCAGATCGGGAGCCGGACGCGGTGCGTGAAGAGAAAACAGCCCCCAACCAGGCGCTGATCTATCGCCTCAGTGGTGACCGAAATCCATTGCATGCCGATCCCAATTTCGCAGCAATGGGCGGGTTTGATCGACCAATTCTGCACGGCCTGTGCTTTTTTGGATACGTGGGACGTGCAGTCCTTGAAGAGTTCTGCGACAACGACCCGACCAAATTCAAGTCCATCAAAGTCCGGTTCGCCAAAAGCGTCTTTCCCGGCGAAACAATCGTCACCAAAATGTGGAAAGAGGGCAACAAGGTCCTGCTGGAAGCCAGCACCAAGGAACGTGGCGAGGCCGTCATTACCAACGCAGCCGTCGAAATTAACGAATAACTGCCAGCTGGCGCGACAGGCAATTTTACAAGGGTCGCCGGGAACGGCGGCCCTTGTTGATTTTTGGCGAAAAACCTATAAAAACGTCGTTTGCTCTGCTAAACTGTGACCATATGGACGGACTGATTAATCGTGCCCGATTTGTTTCCGCGTTCGCGGTGCTGGCGGGCATTCTGCTGGCAGGCTGTAATAACGGAAAGCCGCTACCAATCCTGCCAGATTCCTGCGTACTGACCGTCACGCCGGATCCCTCAGTTGGAAACGCACCGGTTTCGGTCAGTGCCACCGCCGTCGACCCCGAAACCGGCCTGTCCGTACCAGTGCCATATGTGTTGGAATCCAGTCCCCTGCCTGCGGACCCGGTGACGCAGGCCAGCGACCCTGTGACAGTTGCCAGCGGGCCGCCAAGCCCGGGGGCATTTCCAGATGACGGAATTAGCCTGGGCCAGGGCATCCACGCGATGCTCATTGGTAATCCTTGCAGCAAGGATTGGTTCCGCTACGAGTGGGCTGTTGACCTGATCGCACCAATCGTTAGCGTCGATCCTGATGGTGGATACTTTCGCGAAGATGTAACGATACAAATCGGTGTTGATGATGTCAGTGCGCAGTTGGCTACGCGTTTCTATTTGAGCGGAAGTGTCGCCCCGGAGTTTGCCGTACCCGGGTCGACCGAAATTATCCTTGACAACAGCGGCGAATGGATCGTCGAAGCACAGGCAACGGATCCGTACGGGAATGCTTCATCCACCGCAACCGCGACCATACAGCTGGACACACTCGCACCAGCGCTTATCGGGTTTGACGTCAGCCTTTTGTCCGGCGGCGAAGTTGGCCTGTACCCCCGGATTACGCTGACATTTGATCGACCAATGGACCAGACTGTCGATATGCTGGCCGACGCGGTAACCTTTTCATCTGGGTCGCCGGACCCAAGGAACCTGATGTTGATCTGGAACAGTGGGACGGTCGCACATGCCTGGCCGGACCAGCGGCTGACAAGTGGCGAAACCGTCTGGGTTGATGTTTCGGCTCTTGCAGGCGCGTCCGGATCGCCGCAGACGCCCGGACCTGTCAACAACGTGCAAACAGCGGTCGTTTGCAGCACCTGCACTAATACCGCGTATCAACTTGAACTTCTACCTGGTGACCATTTCGTACCGGCGACAGAAGGACAAACCGCATTCAGGTTTGACGTTAATCCACCGGCACCGGATTCGACAATATTCAGCGTTTCGGCATTTGGAAACGATGGCGACAGCACAACACTTACATCGGGGCTGGAAAACTGGTCGATCACGGATCGTTTCGGAGACGGTTCCAGTTTTGAAGTTACGGTTTCGGCAGATGCATTCGGCCAGGTTTTCTATTCGCCGGTGCTGGTGTGGGTCGTTGCCGGACAATCGTCGATTCGCCACTATGCGACCGGTATTTCTGCCGGGCTGGCAGTGTTTCCCGCGGCACCGATGTTGCTGTCGACCCACCCGTCGACCGATGTCTCATTGGCCCCGGTGCAGGCTATCGATCTGGGGTTCAACGTGTTGATGAACCCGGACTCGGTCCAGGACGGATCAACGCTGCTCATCAACGGCATCCCGGGATCATTTGACGCTTTTGGCATCCCTGATCCGGCCGCGAATATCGTCCGGATTGAACCTTTGCAGAACCTGGAATCAGGTGATCTGGTCCAGTTTACGGCGGGGGCCACGGTCGAAGACGTTTGGGGACGCAGCCTGGGTGTAACGACATTCGTCGAATTCACGGTCGAAGGTCTGGATACGGTCGACCTGTCCTACACCTGGAACCGTGCGGATGGCAGTTCAGTTGACCTGGGAGCTGGTACAGTCATCCTGGCCGGGTACGTTGAACCGCCCGTAACCGGCATCAAACAGGCCGATTTGGTTCACGTATCGAGCGGGCACACCTTCCCGCTGATCGACAGCATTGTCAGGACTTCCGGCACGAGACATCGAAGCCAGGGCGCAAGCTCGTGGGTGTCGTTGTCGATAGCTGACGACGCACCCCAGCTTCCAGACGGCGGATACCGCGTGGAAATTACTCCTGACAGGACGTTGGACGGTAGTTCGGATCCGGCCATGTCCGTCGTGTCGTTGATCTACGATCCAGACGACGTTTCGCCGTCGTTGATCCCGGAACAACCAACCGGGCGGGGCGTACTGTTGACGCGCGAAGACGGCACGCTTCCAGGCCCGATTCAGGCGCGTGTCAATGACCCCCGGCAACTGGCCCTTGATCTTGAACTCTTGCCAGACATTGGTATCGGGTCGGTTCAGGTAACGACGGTCGTTCCATATTTGGATCAGAACATCTACTTTTATTCCAGCGCCAACACATCGATCTACAACCTGTTAACCAACGCTCCGGCCGTTACCGGACCCGGGGCCGAGGCCAACATTGATGCCTCGATCACAGGAGACGGTATCCGGGTCGACCGAACGCTGCAGACGTTTGCACCCAACCAGATACCCCAGCCCATCACGCCAACCGCCGGCGCACGTTATGCAGCTACGGACTATGTCGAATTCTCTTGGAGCCTGACCGATGACACTGCATTTGATGCGCTGCGGCTCCAGTTTTTTTACAACGAACCCACCACCGTGTATACACGTTGGACGGACCTTTATACAGTCCTGCCTGGAACACGAAACTTTTTGTTGCCGGTTTTTGCATTTCCGCGACCCGTCAGCGGCCAGGGGGCTGGTTTGGGCACGCCGGTATCAACCGCAACGTTCAACTGGATTATAACCGGCGTGAAGTCCGGCGCTTCGCCGCACAATCCGCTAGAGCTTGGTTGGGACCCGACTGCCCTGGAAAGTGGAACCGCGGTCGGTCGACCCGGCGACTTTACGATCGATTATTAATTAATCCAGCCGCCGGACAACAATCTGGCTGCCGATTGCCTGGTCATCGTATAACCCACCAGCAAACACCTGGCCACTGGATGCCAGCAACTGGACGCCGGTCAGATTTGCTGCAGCGGCACTCGCATCGGCGGCGATGAACACCGGCTTGTTACGATCCGAAATGTCATAGAAATAGACTCCGTTACCGCGACCCTGCAGATGGACCGCCAAAATGTCATCAGCCGCATCCAGGTCAAGCGTATCTGGCGGAAACGACGCCGGGAACGGCACTGAAAATTCCATCATTGCCGGGCCCGAACCAGCCAGCGAATACGCCCGTACACTGACCTGTTCTGCTCCAGGGGATCGGTCGGTCACGTACAATCGGTCCTGATCACAGGTAAAGGCGGTCGCGACGGGTATCGGCAATTGCCCCCAGATTTTGGCCGACCCGTCATCCCGGATCCATTCAAATTGTCGCAACCCGTTAATGGACCGCCAGGCCAATAGTCCGTCCGGACAGGACTGGACCTGCTGATACTGGCCAGGAACGGTGGCTGACATCTTTACCAGATCCGAGCCGCTGAAGCGGTACATGTCGATTCGGCGGTTGTCACCACTGATCACCGCGGCCCGATTTCGAGCGGCGTCAATAGCGAGGGACTCAATTGCAACAGACCGCGTAATCAACGTCGCAACTGTGGGATATCCCTGACCGTCCACATCCACCCAGGCAATCTGGGCATCATTGGCCAGCATCACCGGTGTCCGCTCAACGGCATCAACCGCGAGGCGAAAGAATGCCGATGGCAGCGAAACGGTTGCTCGCGGCCCGGGTTGGATACCATCGGCAGATCCAGAAAAATCAGCGGTATCAAAAACCGAAACCGAGTCGACACCCAGCCCCCAGACTCGATCCGCGCCCGCCAGGTGAACACCGCTGAATGTGGCCGGCACGGCGAGCGGCGGCTCGACCCGGCCCTTGTCCAGGCGCATCAGGCGGACGAATTCACTCCCCAACGTCTGACCAAATGTCCAGAGTTCCCCTTGGCCGCCGCCAATGAACTCAAACGCGGGAAACCCGGACCAGCATCCGGTCAGGTCATTCAACTGGTCCGTGGGTGTCAGTTTCTTGTTTTTCCGGTTCTCAGGCAGGCATTTATTGTCGGTGTACGGCCAATACCGGGTTATGCCGTGACTGTAATCCCAGTTGTCCGGCTGCATGCGCAATACGGCATCCTGGTTCCCGTATGCAAAATCGGCAATGAACAGATCAGTGCCTTTTCGTTTCACATCAAAAAAGAAATCCACCGGATCGGGCCGGGTTTCAAAATTGAATTCGGCATAGAAATGGGTCGCCAATGTCACCTGGCTGACCGATGCGCCGTACCTCATGTGGAATTGGGCGGCCCCCTGGTCACCCATCGCAACATGCCACGTCACTTCATTCGGGCCGGTAATCGCGTCGACCGCGACAGCCAGCCTGTTTGCGCCGGGTGTCGCCCGGGGCAGGTCAACATAGATGGCCTGGGGCTCTGCACCGGTTTCCTGAAACGGTTTCAAATCATAAATCATGAACGATCCGGTTTTTGCGAGGCCCAGAAATCGATCGCCGGCACACGCCAGTTCCTCGACATTGCCTTCGGGCACAACTGCCAGTTCGTTGCCGCTGCCATCA
>JBFJWU010000046.1:0-14169 GCA_041623475.1 bacterium
GTTCTGGTTCTGGTTCTGGCGCAGATTCTACTGGTTCATCCGCTTCGGAACCGGTATCGTCGTCCAGTATGGCATCCGCCGGGTCGGCCAGCACCGCTTCCGCCGGGTCGACATCCTGGGCCTGAACCGTGGAAACGGTTACAGCCAGGGCCGTGATCAGCAGGGGTAATATTGCTGGCCGAATCAGAGTCAATGAACATCGCCCCCCGGGAGGTTCAGTCCCGCTTGCAGCGGGGCTGACGGTGCGCAAAAAAATCCGCCCGGCAGGGTCTTCACCGACTGGAAAAAACCTTGCTCCATCCCCGGATATCAACACGAATCATAACACATAAGCCCCGGGTCGGTAAAGACATGTCGTTGGAAAATCACCGCTTCGGGATATACAATATGCGTTTTCGCAGGCTGCCGGTTTTCTGCACAGAATTCCCGGTTTTGCCTTCACCATCGACAGGAGACAATGATGAGTGTGAATACGCCGTCCGATGCCGAAGAAGATTACTTTCGCAAGGAAGAACTGGAACGACTGGAACGATCGCGCAAAAAACTGGACGCCGAACGCGAATCTATCAAAGCCGAACAGCAACGACTGGAACACTGGATGCGTTGCCCCAAATGCGGATCGCAAATGGAGGAAGTCCTGTTCCGCCACATTATGGTGGATCGCTGCACTGAATGTGGCTACATCGGGTTTGACAACGGCGAACTGGACGTGTTGATCAGTCACGAAGAGCCGCTGCTGGCTCGAATATCACACGAAATGCGAAACCTTTTTTCGTTGCCAAAGACTGACGACTGAGACACGGATGCCTGGCCAGATTGAACCAGAAACCGTCGCCCGGGTTGCAGACCTGGCGCGGATGGAATTGCCACAGGACGAACTGAACAACCTAAAGTCAGATCTCGAGAAAATACTCCAATATATTGATATCTTGAAAGAAATTGACCTGGATGGCGTTGCGCCGACCGCCCATCCTTTTAAAGAGTCAATGCCGGTACGTTCAGATTTGGCCCAGCTATCGTCGATTCGCGACGAACTGCTGGACCTGGCCCCGGACCGGGCTGGTGACGCATATCGCGTGCCGGCGATCATTTCGACCGACGAATAGACGGAAATCACTCAATGTCAGCAGAATTACTGGAACTTGGCGTTGCCGAGATCGCCGAAGCGATCGCGACCGGCGACCTCGATGCCGCGCAATTATTGGATTCGTATGCGGACTGGATCACTCAGTCCAGCGCGCAGACCGGGGCCTTTACTGGCATCGACTTTGACATCGCCAGGGACTCTCTGCCAAAGGCTCTCGATTCCGGAGGCCCACTGGCCGGCGTTCCCATGGCCATAAAGGACCTGATTCATGTACGGGGCTTCAGGACAACGTGCGCGTCAAAGATGTTGGCAGAATACCGCCCACCTTTTGATGCCTGCGTGACTGAACGGTTGCGAACGGCCGGATCCGTGTTTTTTGGAAAGCTCAACATGGATGAGTTTGCAATGGGCAGTTCAAGCGAGAACAGTGCGTTTCACAAGGTCCACAATCCATGGGATCCCGAACGAGCACCTGGCGGCAGTAGCGGCGGCAGTGCCGCCGCTGTAGCGGCGCGACAAACACCCGCTACCCTGGGATCGGATACCGGCGGCAGCATTCGGCAACCGGCAGCATTATGTGGAATTACCGGCCTCAAGCCAACCTATGGCAGGGTCAGTCGTTTTGGGCTGGTTGCATTTGCCAGCAGTCTCGACCAGATCGGTCCCATGGCCAGGTCGGCCCGCGACTGCGCGCTGTTGTTCAGCGTGATCGCCGGCCACGATCCCAGGGACGCAACTTCGGATGCCAGTTCTTCAGCGACGATGACAGATGCCCTGGCACCCCTGAAAAAAGGATTGAAGGTGGGGCTGCCTGTCGAGTATTTTGGCGAAGGGCTGGACGATGAGGTACGCCAGGCCGTCGATACCGTTCGCGACTGGCTGGCAAAACATGGTGCCCAGGTTCAGCCTGTCGAGCTGCCCCACACGAGGTACACAACGGCAACGTACTATCTGATCGCAACCGCCGAAGCATCCAGCAACCTTGGCCGTTTTGACGGCATCCGCTACGGCCATCGGGCCGCGGACGCAGCAGATCTGGATGCGTTGTACCGCAAGACACGGGCAGAAGGATTTGGGCCGGAGGTCAAGCGCCGGATCATGCTGGGCACGTTTGCGCTGTCCAGCGGCTACTACGACGCATACTATGGAACAGCGCAAAGGGCGCGTACCCGTATTCGCGGCGACTTTGACAATGCATTTACACAAGTTGACGTGATCCTGACGCCGACGACACCAACGACGGCTTTCAAGCTGGGCGAGAAAGTTGACGACCCGCTGCAGATGTACCTGAATGACGTTTACACCAACGGCTGCAACCTGGCCGGGATTCCGGGAATCAGCTTTCCTTGTGGCGTTGACAGTGCTGGCCTGCCGATCGGCGCACAACTGATGGGGCCAGCAGGTACGGACGAACAGTTGCTGTCCATGGCCAACGCGTGGCAATCAGAAACTGACTGGCACATTAAAAAACCGCGAATTTGCCCCGGACAATCGAAATGAACTGGGAACCGGTTATCGGCCTGGAGATCCACGCCCAATTGGCCACGGATTCCAAGATATTCTGCCCGTGCCCCAATCACTTTGGCGACGAACCGAATACCAATGTCTGCCCCGTCTGCACGGGCCAGCCAGGGGTCCTGCCCGTTCTCAACGAATCCGCTGTCGCGCTGGCGATCAAGGCGGCAGTTGCATTGAATCTGACAATAAACAAACGCAGCATTTTCGCTCGCAAGCACTACTTCTATCCGGATCTTCCAAAGGCATTCCAGATTTCCCAGTACGAACTGCCCTATTCAGAAAACGGATGGCTGGACGTCAATGTCGACGGTGAGCCCGCCCGGTTCGGGATTACGCGAATTCACATGGAAGAAGACGCGGGCAAGAACGTTCACGGCGACGGTGATGACACCCATAGTTACGTCGACTTTAATCGAACCGGTTCGCCGTTGATCGAAATTGTCAGTGAACCGGACTTTCGCAGTGCGGCCCAGGCGGGAGCTTACATGCGTGAAGTTCATTCGATCCTGCGATATGCGGGAATCAGCGACGCAGACATGGAAAAAGGAAATTTCCGCTGTGACGCCAACGTCAGTGTTCGCCCCATGGGCCAGGCTGAGCTGGGTACCAAAGCTGAAATCAAGAACGTCAATTCCTTCCGATTCGTCGAACGGGCAATCGATTATGAGATCCAGCGACAGATCGCCGTCCTCGAATCCGGTGGCGAGGTTGTCCAGGAAACCCGTCTATGGGACAGCAACCAGAACAAGACTTACAGCATGCGCTCCAAGGAAGAAGCGCACGACTACCGTTATTTCCCTGAGCCGGACTTGCCACCACTGGTCATTACCGACGAACAGATTGAACATTTGTCCAGAGAACTGCCTGAATTGCCGCCCGTAAAAAGAAAACGTTACATCGAGGAACTTGGACTGTCAGCCGACGATGCGTATGTGCTGACTGGAGACCGCGATATTGCCGAATATTTTGAAAACACGGTCGCCATCCACGGCGATGCCAGGCTGAGCGCAAACTGGGTCGTCAACGATGTCCTGCCGCAATTGGACGGGCCGATCAGCGATTTTCCGGTTGGCGCAGAACGGCTGGCACAATTGTTGAAATTGCTGAATTCCGGCGCCATTAACGGAAAAGGCGCACGACAGGTTTTTGAGCAGATGCTGTCCAGCAAGCAATCGCCGCAGGAGATTGTTGACCAGAAAGGTCTGGGACAGATCAGTGATTCTTCAGAACTGGAATCAATCGTCGATCAGTTGATCGAGTCGTATCCGGATGAGGCCCAGAGATTCCGTGATGGTGACTCGAAACTGATGAGCTTCTTTATGGGGCAAGTCATGAAGGAGACCCGTGGCAAGGCAAACCCGGGCACTGTCCAGCAACTGCTGAAGGATCGACTGGGAGCCTGATGACCGGCCCGGATAAATCAGCAATCGGTGTGCGCCCGATGCGCTGGCAGCGTTTTCGTCTGGAATTGATTGACCAACGGGAACTACCGCTGGATGTCCAGTGGATTTCCATTGAAACGCCGGCACAGGCAGCCGAGGCGATCCAGACGATGGTGGTGCGCGGCGCGCCAGCGATCGGCGTTACCGCAGCCTATGGATTGGCCACATTGCAGGACGAGGCCAGCAACAACACTGTCTGGACGGCGGCCTGCGACCGTCTGGCGGCATCCAGGCCAACGGCAGTTAACTTGTTCTGGGCAATAGAACGAATGACCCAGCGGCGCGAGCAGATATTAGCAGCAGACGGCGACCTGGCAAACGGGCTGGCAGAAGAGGCAGAGGCCATGGACGCTGAAGACACGCAAATGAACTTCGCAATCGGCCGCAACGGTGCCGCGGCCATCGAGGGGACCGACCGGACGGTCCTGACCCACTGCAACGCCGGCGCATTGGCGACAAGCGGCTGGGGCACCGCGCTGGGTGTCATCAGGGAACTGCACACGCAGGGACGCCTGGCATCTGTGCTGGCGACAGAGACCCGCCCTTACTGGCAAGGTGCCAGGCTGACAACGTGGGAACTGCTCCAGGACGATGTCCCCGTGACCCTGCTGCCAGATCCTGCCGCAGGCGCGGCGATCAAACAGGGCAAGGTGTCTGCGGTCGTCGTTGGCGCCGACCGAATCGCCGCTGACGGAAGCGCGGCGAACAAGATCGGGACCTATACCCTGGCTGTGCTGGCCAGGCAACACGGGATTCCGTTTTACGTCGCTGCGCCTGTATCTACAGTGGATCTGGAATGCGCGACAGGCGACGACATCCCGATCGAGATACGGTCCGCGGATGAAGTTCTGCAGTTTCGTGGTCAGGCGGTCGCTCCAGCCGGAACCGATGTCTGGAATCCCGCATTTGATGTCACGCCCCCCGACCTGATCACCGAAATCATCCTCGACAGCGGGCGGATCAAGCCGCCCTTCGGCCCTGGTTTGAGCGCGGCTGTCACCGAATCCTCTACCAGGTGACGATGGCCGCAACTGGTCCCTGGCCCGAATCACCGCCGGACCCGGAACGACTGGAACGCAACCGTCACAAGTTGGACCAGATTGCCAGTGAAACAGAGATCGACCCACGGTTAGCCGCAACCGCATTTGGTTGTGGCAGTTTCCTTGAACGCCAGGCCAACAGGACGCCCTGGCTGGTCAGCCCGCTGGCGCAACAGCTGATTGAGGGTGGTCCCCGGGCATTGCTGGACTGGTTGCCACGGGACGTTCCGATTGACAATCCGTTGCAGGATTTGCGTGGCCGGCGAAATCAGTCCCAGGCCCTGGTCGCCCTGGCCCAGGCAACCGGTCAATGGACGCCGCAGCAGGTATGGGAAGCGATAAGCGATGTCGCGTCAACGGTTGTCGACCAGGCTTATTATGTCGCCCGCCACAATATTGCCCGGCAATTCGGGGAACTCCTGGATTCCGTCGGCAGCCCGGCTAACCTGACGGTCCTCGGTTTTGGCAAGCTTGGTGTCCGCGAACTGAATTTCAGTTCTGACGTCGATCTGGTGCTTGTGTCACCGGACCTGAAAACCCTGTCCGCCGGCGGTGATCGTCCGGCAATTGATGCGGGGCAGTGGTTTGAACGACTGGCCAGGAGGTTCGTTGCCCTTCTCCAGGAAGTTACGGCAAACGGATTTGCGTACCGGGTTGACCTGCGCCTGCGGCCCGACGGCACCCGCGGACGCCTGGTCCCGGGACGGCAGGCTTTTCTCGAGTACTACCCGAATTACAGCTCGACCTGGGAACGCCTGGCCCTGCTGCGTGCGCGCGCCGTCGCCGGTGACGTGGCCCTGGGCCAGCAGATTCTTGAGGAACTCGAGCGGTTTATTTTTCCCCGCCACCTCGATTTTGATGCTTTGGATTCGATGCGAATTATCAAGGACAAGATCGATCGCGAGGCAAAACGTCATGAAAACGCTGTCGATTTCAAATTCGGTCCCGGCGGCATCCGCGAACTCGAATTCCTGGTCCAGAATCTCCAGATCATTTACGGCGGTCAGCAACCCTCGATCCGCCCGCGCGGCACGCTTCAGGCGATAACCGCTTTGACAGATGCCGGCCTGCTGGATCCGGCCCACGGAGCCGAACTGAAGTCCGCATATACACGGCTGCGCCAGATCGAGAACACCGTACAGGCGATGGACGATCGACAGACATATGTTTTGCCCGAGGGCCCGGAGGCCGATGTCGTCGCACGAGCATGTGGGTACATGGGCGACACGCCAGGTCAATCGCTTCACTCGGACCTCGGCGCCCTGATGAACAATGTCGCCGGCTTCTTTGACGACCTGTACGCCGGACCGGCTGACCAAAGCCGGGACGTACGAATCGAGGTCTTCGAACTGCTTGAAAATGCCGACCTTGACCATGCCGGACAGCTCGACCTGATCCGGCGCCTCGGATTTGTCGATCCCGAGGCAGCCCGCAGACTGTTATTGCGCCTGATCGCTGGTCCCAGTGAAAACGTCTACGGTGCCAGGACCAGGGAAAAATTCAACCAGTTGTTGCCCGCGATTCTGCACGAAATTTCGACCTGCCAGAATCCCGACCAGGCCCTTGAAATGACGTCCGAACTGGTGTTTCGAATCGGCGGGCGAGCTTATTTCTATGCCCTGATTCGCGAGAACCCGCGGCTGATCCGGGCCATCGTCCGTCTGTTTGCGGGCAGCCTGTACCTGGCACGTTTTTTCATGAGAAATCCAGGCCTTCTGGACTCTTTGGTCCTGCGGGATTATGCCGTCACGCGAAAGACCGCGCGCCAGTTCCGGCGGGCGGCCAGGACCGCGCTGACCAATGCGCAAAACGACCTGGAAGCTGAAATGGACGCATTGCGCGACCTTCGCAATCAGGAAGTCCTTCGCGTCGGCCTTCACGACCTGAACGGTGCGATCTGGCTGCCCAATGTTCAACGGCAGTTGTCGACCCTGGCGCGAACAATGATCACCGAGGTTCGAGACCTTGCATTTCGCAACCTGGGCACTGGCTGGCAGGTCCCGGTCGGCAGCCAGCGCGACCTGATCCCGATCGCTCTGGGGAAACTTGGCAGCGGTGAAATGAACTACGGCAGCGACCTGGACCTGATTTTTGTGCTCGCGCCGGACGCAACGATCAACCTGGAACTTGCGATTCGCGCCGCCCAGAAGATGATTACGATTATCCAGGCGAAAACGACGGCTGGTTCGCTGTACGAAGTCGACATGCGCCTGCGCCCCAGTGGCAACCAGGGCCTGCTGGTCACGACATTTGATGCATTCTGCAACTATCACGAAACCAATGCATCGATCTGGGAACGTGTCGCGTTGGTCAAAAACCGGGTCATCGAAACGACCCCGGCTGCGGGGCAGATTCGACGCCAGATCCGGTCAATCTGTTTTGACCAGCCCCTGACGGCCGACGACATCGACGAAATGATTCGCGTTCGCGACCGAATGGTAGCCGAACGTGGCCAGGCGGAACCGTTCAAAACGGGGGTCGGCGGAACCGCAGATATCGAATTTGCGGTTGCTCTGACACAATTGCGACACGCACGGCAGGTTCGTGGCCTCAGCAGTCCCAATCCGCAGCAGGCGCTAGGCGCGTTTCGACGCCTTCCGCACCCCTACCCGGAATTCGGCGACGTGTTGTTGCGCGCGCTGTATTCCTACAGGCTTCTGGAGACGCGCCTGCATCTTTTACTGGACAGGCCATCCAGCAAGATCCCGGAACGACCGGAACTGCAGACGTCGCTGGCCGCCAGTCTTGGGTTTAGCGGATTCAACCACATGGACGAGTATTTCACGCAGACAGCAACCCAGGTACGAGCAGTATTTCTCCAGTGTCTTGAACGACTTGCGGCCGAGCAAGTATAATTATCGGCGCTGATTCAATTATCCGTGGGGGATGGACCAAATCACTGTGAACGACACTCAACCCGACTTTCCGTACCTGCAGGAGGCTGATTTCGGCCCCGTTTCTGCGCTGGAAGTCGTCCGTACCCTGCTGGGAAACAACTATACAGGTCGTTTGGTTGCCAAGGACGGAAGCCATCAGAAAGCGATCTACGTCCAGTCAGGCCAGCCGGTCGGTGCAAAAAGCAACCATAAGCCGGAAACCCTTGTACGAGTTGCTCGCAGGCGTGGCCTGATTGACGACGAGCAGTTCACGGCCATCGTTCAGGAAATAGAGTCGACCGGTAAACTTGCCGGGGAACTGATGCAGGAACACGGCGTATCTGATGCCAAGGTCGAACAGTTGCTGTCGGACCAGACCGCCATTCGCTTTGCTGACCTCTGCCGCTGGAAGAGCGGCAAGTATCGCTGGATTGTCGGCCTTCCCGAAGAATATCCTCGTTCCGGGACAACCGTTGCTGATATTTTTTACGAATACGCCGACGGAATCAAGAAATCTCCGGAATTCCAGCAGCGGGTTGCAAAGTTGCGGGGACAGGCGGCCACGCTGGCTCTGGACCGGCTTGCTCCCCACCAGTCGGCAATTTCCGCTAATCCGGATTACGCCGATGTGATCGAGGCATTGCGCTCGCACGACAGCTTGCCGATAACCGACCTGGTTCATCAACGAGAGGACCGGGACGGGCAGCTTGGCATGCTGATCGGTTTGTACGCTCTGATACTCATGAACGTGGTCACCGTTGAAGACCTCGGTGACCAGGACACGTCGACGACTGACAAACCACAGGTTTCTGTTTCTGCTGCCCCGTCGACGCGCGGCGGCCGGGCTGATGAGCGCGAGGATGATCCGGCCCTGGCTGCGAAATTGGCTGCAATGAAAGGTCAGGACTATTTCGAACGCCTCGGGGTCGAGCACGATGCCGACGACCGCATGGTCAAACGGGCGTACTTCAAGCTGGCCAAGGAGTTCCACCCGGACAAGTTTTTTGACCAGGTAACCGGCAAACCGAATCGAACAGCAGAATCGATCCTGGCCCTGATCAACGAAGCCTACGGCACACTGCGCAACTCAACCACCCGCAGCAGGTATCAGGACCTGATTACCCGTGGCACGACCGAAGAAGAAGAGATGGAACGGGCCGGGCAGATCCTGGAAAGCGAACTGGAATTCAAGAAGGCAACCGTATTACTGAAGTTACGCAAGTACGGCGAGGCGATGGAACACATCCAGGCAGCCGTCGACCTGTACGACGAGGAGCCCGAGTACTGGATTTATCACGCCTGGGCGACATTTATGACAAGGCTGAAATCTGACCCGGATGCCGCCAGTGAACAGGTCGACCTCCTGAAAAAACTGATCAGCGAAGGCAAGACAGCGAAACATGTTGATGGATGGTACTTCTTCGGTCGAATGCAGAAGATCGTGGGCGACCCGGCCATTGCAAAGTCTGCATTCGAACACGTCCTCAAGCTGAACAAGAACCACCGCGACGCCGCCCAGGAACTGCGGGTCATGGAATCCTGACCCCGGTTCCCAATCGGGCTCTGCGATCGTTCTATTTTTGGCCTCCTGACGACCGAATAATGTAAACTGACCTGCAATCATCAGCGATTACGGAGACGCGACCATGAGTACGCCAAACGCCGACTGGATCTGGCTTGACGGGGAGTTCATCCCGTGGGATCAGGCCAATCTTCATATCCTTACCCATACATTGCATTACGGGCTTGGGGTATTCGAGGGCACCCGCGCCTACAAACAGGAAGATGGCGGAACTGCAGTATTCCGATTGGGCAAGCACCTGGAGCGACTGGAGCGCAGCGGCAAGATCCTGCAGATCGAGAACACCTACGACCGCGACACCATGGCTGCCGCGACGTTGGAATTGATTGCCAGAAACAATCTGGAAAGCTGCTACCTGCGGCATCTGGTCTTTATCGATGCCGGTGTGATGGGGCTCCACCCCAAAGACAACCGGATTCGCACGGCGATTATCGCGTGGCCGTGGGGCGCATACCTGGGCGAAGACGGGTTGGCCAAGGGTATCCGCTGCAAGGTCTCCAGTTACGTGCGCCATTTTCCGAATTCGTCCATGTCCAAGGCCAAGGCCACCGGCAACTACATCAACTCAATCCTTGCCAAGCGGGAAGTGGTTGCGAACGGTTATGACGAAGCGATCCTGCTGGATACGGACGGTTACGTCGCCGAAGGCAGCGGCGAAAACATCTTTATGGTGCGTGACGGTGTCCTGAAGACACCGCCGCTGACCAGCATCCTCGAAGGGATTACCCGTGAGACCGTCATCCAGCTGGCACGGGACAGCGATATTCGTGTCGAGCAGGTCCTCAGTACGAGGGACGAACTTTATACATCTGACGAAATTTTCCTGACCGGTACGGCCGCCGAGATCACACCGGTCCGCGAGGTTGACGACCGACCGGTAGGAACGGGCACGCCTGGCCCCGTGACCAAAAAGCTTCAGGATCTATATTTCGGGGTTATTGAAGGCCGACGGCCGGAATACCGTGACTGGCTGTCACCTGTCGCGTTCGATCGAGCGGCCTGATTTTATTGCAGCGCCAGGCTGAGTGCCGAATCGCGGTCTGGATCGCAGCGACGCTGGTTTCAGTTACCGGCCCATCTACAGTCGCCGCCGTCGACCTGGAAAACCTCCATTTCAGATCCCGGATAACAACGGGCCAGCAGGACCTTGGTCTTGAATACTACTTTGCCGATCCCGCATCGGTCGACGAAGTCCTCGTCACGGCAATCCTGACCTACGGAGACGATCCGGATGTAGTCATTCGCTCCAGGGGACAGCGCAGCGGCAGCCGGGTGCCTGTAACGATTGAAGGCCTGCAACCTGACGAAACGCCTGCACGATTGATCCTGGATACCGATGTCATCACTGACAATGGCAGGAATATTGCCCTTGAACGGATGATCTGGACGTACAAAAAGCTGGAATCGACGGACATTGCGCCCGTGATGCGACTGACCCCGACCGGGCTTGAGTTCGACCTGGCCACGTTGACAAACAACCCGATTGCCGGAACGTTGCGCGTCCGTGCGTATTCCCTGGAAAATGCAGGCCGCCCCGGCTACCAGGAATCCGGTCACTTTCTCGTGGAAAAGCCGGTTCTCTGGTTTGCAAACCAGCGGTTTTCGTTTCAGGTCCCGTCAAAAGATCTTCCCCGGCCTCTTCCCCCTGACGCCCGCTGGATCGCAGAAGGAACAATCGAGGACATTTGGGGTCAATCGATCCAGTTCAAGATCAAGCATACAACCCGGGACATCGACACCCTGGTTAGCGACCAAATGGATTTTGGCCCGGCCAAAATGGTGTTCACAATGCCCGGCGAGGCCATTCGCGTCCGTCGGTACGTCAGTTACTTCCAGGCTGGACGGATCGAATACAGCGGTAGCCACCGCGGATTCACCTATGCATCTGAAAATACCGATATCGTCTCGATCGACCAATACGGGCGGGCGGCAGCACTGCGTCCGGGAAAGACAGAGTTACGGGTCACCTACAGGGGCCAGACAACGGTGATCCCGGCGGAAGTATTGTACTGAAACGGCCTCAGTTTCCGACCGATCGGCCTCAGGCCAGTGTACGGACCAGGACAACAACGGCCGAGACACCGGACAACGCCAGGACGGCTGGCTTGACCCAGCCCCGGTCGATCAAGCGGGCGCCGAGGAACGAAAAAGCAAACCCCGCAACCAGCCCCGGCACCAGGTGCAATCCCAGAAGCGCTTCCGTCCGGCCCAGTTTGCCCGCCGCAATCAGGGCGATCATGGCAAACAAGGCGCACACCAGGAAATAGGCCGACAGATCCGCACGGACGCGACTGCCAGCCTCGTTCTGGTAAAACAGGGCTACCGGAGGTCCACCAATGCTGGTCAGCGTGCCCATCAATCCGGACAACCACCCAGCCATCACCGAATTGCGGGTTGTCAATTGCGGAACCACTCCGACCAGGCTGATGGCAACAGCCAACAGGACGGAAACCGCAAACACAATGTCAAAAAGCCGCTCATCCAGTCGAACCAGGGCGGCCACGGCAAAAACAGTGCCTACCAGGTTACCGAGTACCAGCCACCCCACCCGACGAAGCTTGATGTGATGCCGTTCCCTGACCACCATCAAGGTTGTCAACATCGGGCTGACCATGATCATTCCAGCGGGAACAAAACGTTGGTCGACCATCAGGACCAGTGGCGCAGCCACCATCGCCAGTCCGAATCCAATTGACCCCTGGACAAACGCGGCCAGAAACATGGCTGCCGTAACCCAGGCAAACTCAGCGGGCGAAATCATCGCGGCAGGACCAGTTGAGGGGGTCCTGCCGGGTAGTTCAAAGTAGACTCAATATCGGTACTCGGTTGACTTGAACGGGCCGTCAATCGGAACACCGATGTAGTCAGCCTGGCTTTCAGTCAATGTCGTCAATTTGGCACCCAGTTTTTCCAGATGCAGGCGGGCGACTTTTTCATCCAGGGACTTCGGCAGCGTATAAACCTTTTTCTCGTATTTATCCTTGTTGTTCCAAAGCTCGACCTGCGCCATGACCTGGTTTGTAAACGAGTTCGACATTACAAAACTTGGATGACCTGTGGCACAGCCCAGGTTCAACAATCGGCCTTCGGCCAGGACAATGACGCCGTGTCCGTCCGAAAATTCGAAACGGTCAACCTGTGGCTTGATATTGACGCGGACGACATCGTCTGCCGTTTCCAGCCCCGCCATATCGATTTCATTGTCAAAATGACCGATATTGCCGACAATCGCGTTGTCCTTCATCTGCCTCATGTGTTTGAGCATGATGATGTCGCGGTTGCCGGTGGTCGTGATAAAGATATCTGCGGTTTCCAGGACATCTTCCAGCACGGTGACCCGGAAACCTTCCATCAGCGCCTGCAGCGCGCAGATTGGATCGATTTCGGTCACGACGACACGGGCTCCAGCCGCTTTCATGGCCTGGGCAGACCCCTTGCCGACATCGCCGTAACCGCAGATCACAATTTCCTTACCCGCCAGCATCACATCTGTTGCCCGCATGATCCCGTCAGGCAGGCTGTGCCTGCATCCATAGACATTGTCGAATTTGGATTTTGTCACGGCATCATTGACATTGATTGCGGGGAACAGCAGTCGACCATCGCGTTCCATTTCCCGCAGGCGCAGGACACCGGTCGTTGTTTCTTCGCTGACACCAACGCAACGCTCTGCCACCCGTCGCCATTTGCCCGGGTCAACTTGCAACTGCTCCCGGATCAACTCCAGGACAATCTTGAATTCTGCGTTGTCTGTCCCGTCCGGATCAGGCAACGTTCCATCCGCCTCAAACGCCAGTTCAGCCTTGACACCCTCGTGAATCAGCAGCGTCGCGTCGCCGCCGTCATCGACAATGATGTCCGGCCCCTCGCCGTCTGGCCAGGTCAATGCCTGTAACGTACACCACCAGTATTCCTCCAGCGATTCGCCTTTCCAGGCGAACACGGCGGCACTGCCCGCCTCTGCGATCGCCGCCGCGGCGTGGTCCTGGGTACTGAAAATGTTGCATGAACACCACCGCAGGTCTGCACCGAGCTCCTTCAGGGTTTCGATCAGCACAGCGGTCTGGATCGTCATATGTAACGACCCCATGACGCGGGCCCCTGCCAGTGGCTTGTTGTCTGCGTATTCGTCCCGTGCAGCCATCAGACCAGGCATTTCCGACTCGGCCAGAGTGATCTCTTTGCGGCCCCACTCGGCATCGGCAATGTCTTTGACCAGGTACGGCAAGGTGTCAACGTACGTTGTTGTATTTTCAACCAAACTCATCACTATTATCCTTAAACCCTTGTAATAATTAAATTTAAATAACTAACTGGCAGCTTTCTTGATGTCTTCAACACGATCCGTGGCTTCCCACGTGAACTCGGGTTCCTGACGGCCAAAATGGCCGTACGCCGCCGTATTTCGATAGATCGGACGCCGCAAATCCAGGCTTTCGATGATCCCCCGTGGGGTCAATGGAAAAACGTCCTGGACAATCGCGGCAATTCTGTCATCTGGCAACTGCCCCGTTCCGTAGCTGTCGACCATCACCGAAACAGGCTCGACGACACCAATCGCATATGCCAGCTGCACCATCAAGCGATCGGCCAAACCTGCAGCAACGATATTCTTGGCGACGTA
>JBFJWU010000047.1:0-14161 GCA_041623475.1 bacterium
CCAGGCGAGTGCCGCCAGGCCCGAAAAAAAAGGTACGTATCCCTTGCGAACGCCGCGTTCACTGTTGGCGCGATCAGCCCAACTGGCGAACGCCGTGAGGATGACCGGAACGCCGGTCAACCAGACAAACAGCGAGATCAGGCCGCCCAGGAACCCCATCAGCCCGATTGACCTGTCTGCATCAGGTAGGCATCGATCGTATTGGACATCAACATGGCAATCGTCATCGGTCCGACACCACCTGGAACCGGTGTAATGTGCGCGGCCCGCCCCATCGCTTGTTCGGTCGCAACATCGCCGACCAGACGTCCGTCGTCCAAGCGGTTGATACCGACATCGATGACGACCGCCCCGGGCTTGATCCAATCGCCAGGAATAAACTCGGGACGACCAACGGCGGCAACCAGGATATCGGCCCGTGACACAACGTCCTGCAGGTCGCGGGTCCGGCTGTGGCAGACGGTCACAGTGGCGTTGTTTTCGAGCAGCATCAACGCAACCGGTTTGCCGACAATATTTGATCGACCAACAACAACGGCGTCGGCACCCGACATCGCGACGCCAGTGCTGTTAATCAAATGGATACAACCGGCAGGCGTACAGGATCGCAACCCGGGCTGGCCACGGACCAGACGGCCAAGACTGACCGGATGAAAACCGTCGACGTCCTTGTCCGGATGAATGGACCCCAATAGCTGCTCTTCGTCCAGATGGTCGGGTAGCGGTAACTGCAACAGGATCCCGTTGACCTGGCTGTCATCGTTCAGGGATGCCATCAGGTCCGACAACTGCTGTTGTGTTGTCCCGGCCGACAGATGATGATCACGGATCGCGATTCCGATTTTTTCTGCCGCCCGTGATTTGCTGCGGACATAGACGGCACTGGCCGGGTCATCCCCTACCAGTACCGTCGCCAGACATGGCGACAGGCCGTCTGCCTCGACCTTTTGTCGCAATTCTTCACGCAACGCCAGGGCGGCTGCCTTGCCGTCGATAATTTGGGTGTCCATTGATTCTGCCTGTCCGTGTATCTGGGTCTGGCCCGGAGGACGCGTACAACTGTTCGCCAGGCCTCTCTGGATTTAGATTTTAACCGAAAACCGTGGCCGGTCGACAGCCATCGATCCGGGCGGTCATTCGCCCAGCCAGGCCAGGCGGCCGGCAGCGAAATCGTCCTGGACCTGCCGGTAGCGGGTCGGTGTGCCAATTTCGTTCCAGTATCCCTGGTGCAATGCAGCTGTGACGACGTCATCCTCGATCCACCGCAGATAACCATCGCGAACGACGCAGCCGGTTTCGGGAAGCGTTGCCGCCAGCCGCTTGCTGATGTAATGGATCCCGGTAAACATCCGCGCCGTACCTGCCGTCAGGCCATGATCGAGCAGGCCGACTACCGGGCCTGACAATCCGTCGTTTCCGATAAACACCGGCCCCAGTGTCCGCGCATCAGGACTGGGCCGCAGGATCATATGGGCACCATTTGTGTCGGCTGGCGGGTCAAATTCCACGTCAGCCACGACATCGCCATTGAAAACCCAGGCGCCGGAGCCGGACCACAATTCCGATGCCTGGCGAATGCCGCCACCGGTCCCCAGCAACGACGTTTCGCGACTGACCGCGATGCCAGCACCGACACTAGCCTCGATCTGCTGCAACGCAGCGATAACCTGGTCCGCAAGATGGTGGACATTAACCACGATCTGGTCGAAACCGCATCTATCCAGCCACCGGACGAGTCGGGTCAGGTGGGACTGTTCGCCCACAGGCAATAACGGTTTGGGAATCGTATCGGTCAACGGGCGCATCCGCCGCCCTTCGCCAGCGGCAAGCACCATCACAGTGGTGGCGGTCACCCGGACAGGGCGATCAAGCCGGATTGGCGAATCATCAGGTCCAGCAGGACCAACCGGACCATGGCCTCGGCAACCGGGACAAACCGTGGTGCGATACAGGGGTCGTGACGACCATGCGTCTGGAAGCTGACGGCCTGTCCGTGCGTGTCAACCGTCTGTTGCTCCATCACTATTGAACTGGTCGGTTTGATGGCGCAACGCAGGATGATCGGCATTCCGGTCGAGATGCCACCCAAAATACCGCCGTGGTTGTTGGTTGCCGTCCGCGGGCCGTCGTCGCCCGGGACAAACGAATCATTGTTTTCGCTGCCCCGCAGGGCTGTCGCCGCAAATCCGTTGCCCACTTCAACACCCTTTACCGTACCGATGCCCATCAGCGCAGAAGCCAGTAAAGCATCAAGCTTTTCGAAACAGGGTTCGCCCAACCCGGCGGGAACGCCGTCAGCCTGGATGCAGACAACGGCACCGACGCTGTCGCCGTCTTTGCGCGCCGCCTCGATGGCTGCTGACATCTGGTCGGCGACATCCGGGTCCGCGCAGCGGACCGGATTCTGTTCAATAAAGCCGCGATCGACGGCGTGGCCGATAATATCGGCGACCTGGTGTGTAAAAGCCCAGACATCAATACCCCTGGGCTCCAGGATCATCGCGGCAACGGCCCCCGCCGCAACCCGGCACGCGGTCTCGCGGCCACTGGATCGGCCACCGCCCCTGTAATCGCGAAAACCATATTTGGCATCGTAGGTAAAGTCTGCGTGACCGGGTCGGAAGAGATCTTTGATATTGCCGTAGTCTTTTGACCGCTGGTCGCTGTTGCGGATCAGCATCGCCAACGGCGCGCCGGTCGTGCGGCCTTCAAACACACCGCTGAGGACTTCGACCTGGTCGCCCTCCTGCCGCTGGGTAACCAGCTTGCTTTGCCCGGGACGACGCCGGTCCATTTCGCGATCCAGCCGATCCTGGTCAAAGGGAATCCGCGGCGGTACGCCATCAAGGACAACGCCGATGCCCGGACCATGCGATTCACCAAATGTGGTGACCTTGAACGCCGTACCGAATGTATTTCCGCTCATCGATTCATCTCCGCATGGCGAGCCTTGATGGCAACGACCCACCGTTCAACGGCATCGGGATTAGGGTGCCGGTCCCGCAGTTCCTCAACGTGGGTCAATGCTTCGCGCCATTGCCCGGTTTCCTCCAGCGCCCTGGCAACGCCTTCGGTTGCCGCAATCCAGCCCGGAGTGCCTGGTTCCGACAATCCCTGCGCCTGCCGGTAATAGTCAACCGCATTGGTTGCCCGTTGGGCAAACTCGGATGCCGAGCCGGCGATCAGCAAGGCCTGCCGTCGCAACTGGGTATCGACAGATTCCAGAAATGGCTGCGCCCCCTGCATTGCCTGAAGCAGTAGTCCTTTGTCCAGGTAAATCTGGGCCAGTTTCAGGTGGATTCGCGACTGGTTGGTCCGCCCCGGAAAACGCTGCAGGTACAGTTCCAGTACCTCGATTGCCCGATCCCTGTTTTCGTCGGTTGCCGCATACAGGTCGGCCAGTTCCAGCAAGGCCTGGACCTGGATATCCTCGTGGGACCCGGTCAGGACCAGGTCACGATAAACGTCCTCGGCAGACCGGACATTGTGCTGGGGACCGGCGTAGATCCGTGCCGCCTTCAGGCGCGCATCGTCGACCAGGTCGCTGCCCGGATACTCGACCCAGAGCCGTTCATAATAGTGCAGGGCCTCGTCCCATTCGCCCTGGGCACCCAGGCTGGTCGCCGTGCGATACAACTGACCGGCCCGAAAATCGCTGCAGGCGGATTGGGTCAGGCTGACCAGCAGCAATGCGGCTATAACTGGCCAGGACCAGTCCGGATACCGGTCAGTCGTCGGAATCGGAGCCCCCGTCAGTTGCCTCAGCCGCAGGCTCAACATCACCATCGGCCGCTTCCGGGCCCTCGTCATCACTGCCGTCCTGGATAATGCGTGCGATGCTGGCGATCCCTTCGTTGTCGTCCAGGCGCATCAGGCGCACGCCCTGGGTCGAACGCTTGAGCTGACTGATGGAATCGACATTAATCCGGACGACGCGTCCGGTATCTGTTGCCAGGACCATCTGGTCACCTGGCTCAACGGCAAGCGCGCCAACCAGTTGGCCGGTTTTTGCCGTCAATTTCATACCGATGATACCCTTGCCGCCGCGACCTTGCAGCCGGAACTCGTCGACCTCGGTCCGCTTGCCATAGCCCAGCTCGGCAACGGTCAGTACATCGATGCCCGGAACGGCGCGCAGGCCGGCAACAACAAAATCGCCATCGGCCAGTGAAATGCCACGGACACCACGGGTCACACGACCCATTTCACGGGCGTCTTCCATTGAAAAGCGGATACTTTTGCCTTCGCGGGTAATCAGCACGGCCTCGTCGTCGCCGCCGACCTTGAGTACAGCCACCAGGCTGTCATCATCATCCAGCTTGATGGCATGGATTCCGCCAACACGGGGCCGACTGTAGTCTGTCAGCGCCGTCCGTTTGACAACACCGTTGCGGGTGACAAACAGCAGCGATTCGTCATCGGTAAATTCACGCACCTGGACGACAGCCTGGACTTTTTCGTCCTGTGACAGTTCCAGCAGGTTGACGATCGGCGTCCCTTTGGCGGTTCGGCTGACTTCTGGCAACTGCCAGACCTTGAGCCAGTGCACCCGGCCCTGGTCGGTAAAGAACAGAACCATCGAATGCGCCCTGGCGATAAACAGGTCTTCAACCCAGTCCTCGTCCCGCGTGCCCATGCCTTTTTTGCCTTTACCACCACGACGCTGTTGCTGAAACTCGTTCAGGTCAACGCGCTTGATGTAACCACGATTGGTCCGCATAACGACCATTTCGTCGTCCGGGATCATGTCTTCGGCACTGAAGTCCCCGGCATCAAGGACGATTTCGGTCCGACGGGGCTCGGCGTATGTTTCGCGAATCTCGGTCAGTTCCTCGCGGATAATATCCAGGACCCGCTGCCGGTTGCGCAGGATGTCCTCCAGTTCGGCAATCCGGGCCATTATTTCCTGGTACTCGGCCTGGATCTTGTCCCGTTCCAGTCCGGTCAGGCGCTGCAGGCGCATATCCAGGATCGCCTGCGCCTGGACATCGGTAAAGCCAAACTCACTGCACAAACCCGCCCGTGCTTCGGCGGGATCCTGGCTTTTGCGAATCAGGGCGATCACGGCGTCCAGATTATCCAGGGCCTTGACCAGACCTTCAAGGATATGGGCCCGCTCGCGGGCTTTGCGCAGTTCGTAGCGGCTGCGCCGAAGGACAACTTCTTCGCGATGAGACAGGAACGCACGCAGCATCTGCCGCAGGGTCATCTGTTGCGGCTGGCCCTGGTTCAGGGCGACTGAATTGATCCCGAAGCTGGACTGCATCGCTGTCTGTTTCAAGAGGCGGTTCAAGACGACATCTGGATTCTCGCCGCGTTTGAGGACAATGACCATCCGCATCCCGTCGCGGTCCGATTCATCGCGCAAGTCGGAAATTCCGTCCAGTTTTTTGTCTTTGACCAGTTCGGCGATTTTTTCCATCAGCCGTGCCTTGTTCACCTGGAACGGCAGTTCGGTCACGATAATCATCTGCCGGTCCTTGGGACCGGTTTCAAACTGGGTCCGCGCCCGCATCTGGACAACACCGCGGCCGGTTCCGTAGGCCTCGACAATCGGGCCAGTCCCATAAATAAAGCCGCCCGTGGGAAAATCGGGCCCAGGTATGTGCTGCATCAGTTCGGGCAGCTGGATGTCCGGATTGTCCAGCATCGCCAGCAACCCGTCGCAAAGTTCGCCCAGGTTGTGCGGCGGGATATTGGTCGCCATCCCGACCGCGATACCGCTGGACCCGTTGAGCAGCATGTTCGGTACTTTGGTTGGCAGGACGACGGGCTCTTCCAGCGTTTCGTCGTAGTTGGCCAGCCAGTCGACTGTTTCTTTTTCAATATCTGACAGCAGTTCGTCGGCGATCCGCGCCAGCCGGATCTCGGTGTAACGCATTGCCGCCGCATTGTCACCGTCAACCGAGCCAAAGTTGCCCTGGCCGTCGACCAGCGGTGCGCGCATGGAAAAGTCCTGGACCATTCGCACAATGGCATCGTAGACCGCCGAGTCGCCGTGCGGATGATACTTGCCGATAACGTCACCGACAATCCTGGCCGATTTCTTGTAAGCCTTGTCGTAGGTGTTGTTCTGCTCGTACATTGCGAACAGGATCCGCCGATGAACCGGCTTCAACCCGTCGCGAACGTCCGGCAGGGCCCGTCCGACGATGACGCTCATTGCGTAGTCCAGATAGCTCTGGCGCATTTCGTCTTCGATATTGACGGGGATTAAATCCGGGGCCACGCGACCTTCTTTCAGGTGCCAGAATTACGGGATTTTCGGGGCGGGTTCAGACCCTGAGATTATACCATACGCGGGCCTCGATTGCGAAGGCCGAATTTCCCGGAATTCGTTGTCCTGTTTGCCTTTTTTGCGTCCAAGCGGCACGGATTTTGTCATTTTCAGGCACCGGCGACGGGGGCACCAGCGCGGGCCAGCACAGCTGCCGCAACATCCAGTCCCGGATATCGTTGCAGCAGCGCATCCGTGCACGCGGCCAGGGTCGCACCTGTGGTCATAACGTCGTCGATAATGACGACCGTACGGACACCGGCGGGAAGTTCCGAAACCGCAAAGACGTCAGCAGACACCCGGCGCCGTTCGCTGCGACGACGGCGGCGCTGGGGACGGCCCGGACGCCTGCGGGACAACACCGGGGCCCACACGGGACCACCGGCAGACTCGATCTCGCGACAGAGGCTGGCCGTCAGGTCAGCACCACGCAGGATCGATTCCCAGCTGCCGGGCGGCACCGGTACCAGCAACCAGTCCGGGCCCGGCTCTTCGGCAACCATGTCCAGCAGCAACTGCCGGGCCAGTGGCCGGAACAATGCCGGCTCGGGACCAAATTTTGCGCGCTTGATCCAAGCCTGCCAGGAACCCGTGTACGGACCGCAGGACAGCACCCATCGCAACGGTTGCACACCGCACCAGTGGCAATAGATTTGATCGTCGTCGCCTGGCGGCCCTTCGCAACCGGGGCAGCGCGGGCTGCCGAACCGGGGCCTGGCGGCCAGGCAAGGGGCGCACAGGCTGCCAAGCCCGACCTGTCCGCACTGGACACAGGATTCGGGCAACAGGGCATCCAAAGCCCCGTCGATCAGGCGGCGCCAGGTCCGAATGTCCGCAACTCCGCGCTGTCGCCGTCGATAACCAGATAGCCGCGATCATTCATCCAGTCCGGCATCCCAATCCATTCGGCACCGTCAGCAAATGACTCTCGCCAAGCCAGGTGGTAATGACCGGTGATCATGCGGTCGCCCGGTCCCAGCAGTTTCCTCGCTGCGGCCGCCATCACCCGCATGTCTTCCGGTGTCGAATCCTGCTGGTTGTCACGGCTGGTATGGGCCCAGAACGTTGCCAGATGCCACGCCGCGCGCGCCGGAAAGTGTTCAGTTATGGTCCGGACCAGCGACGACCTGAGGACCGCCCGCAGGATCCTGTATCCAGTGGTGGGCGCGACCATGTCACCGTGCAGCCAGATTGTCCGGCCGGCCCCCGTTGTTACCTCCCAGCGGTCGACGACCCTGATTTCAGCGGGCAGCACGCCATCCAGATGGAAATCGTGATTGCCCTGCAACATGACGACCGTTGTCGTCCTGGTCAATGCAACGAGCCGGTCGATAACCGGGGCGTATCGTTCGAGCGCTGCTTTCTGGCGTCCGACGAGAAATTCGAACGTATCGCCATTAAGTACCAACAGGTCTGCATCCGCAGCAGGGCCACCAAGAAACGTCAGGAAATCGCCCCACGCCGGATCGTCCGGCGACAACAGGTGGGCATCGGAAACTGTCAGGATTCGGCTCATCGCGTCCGCACGGGGCCGCAGGGACCGGTCAAATCACCAGGCCGGCATAGCCGACCAGCATCGCGACCAGTGTCCATGCAGCGGCGGCCATATCGTCCACCATAACTCCGAAACCGTTTTCGTAATGGTTCTCGAGCGCCCGGGCCGGCCACGGCTTGACCACGTCAAAGAATCGAAACAGGAAAAAGATCACCGCCTGGAGAATGTAGCCGCCGCCGCCCCAAAGCCCGTAAATAATCCAGTAGGCAGCGATTTCGTCGATCACTACCCAGCCGGGATCGTGAACGCCGGTAATTGCCTGGCAATGATCCGTCAACACGACACCGAGCACAAACGAAGCGATCGCCAGTATTGTCCACTGGACTGGGGTTACGCCGGGAAATGCAGCAACTGCGCCCCACGCTACGAGCGTACCCACTGTCCCCGGGGCAAACGGCGACAAACCACCGCCGCAACCACTGACAAACATCAGGGCCAGCGGACTGCGCTGAGCGCCCCGTAACAACGGGGCCCACGAGGGAAATTTGGGTGATTTTTCCGGGTTAACCATGTGCTAAGCTGAATTCGGCCTCGCTAGAAATCACTGGAGGATGGACAGTGACCGTGCCCGCCTCTCCTACTCGAATATACGAAGCGTGTTTTGTCGAAATGGGCAAAACGCTGCGCACGGCTCAATTTTACCCGCTGACCCATCCGGCGTTTAACCGCAGCCTGGAACGCAGCTACCTGTACGTATCCCAATTGCTGAAACGGGTCGGCGTATTGGAAGTTACGATAACAAAGACACACCTGGTCATCCAAGACCGCAAAGTTACCGGCAACACAAATGTGCTGTCGTTTATGGCCAGCGAGATGTTCCGGCGGCGAATCAAGCTGCTGCATTTTGACCCGGCGACCGAACTCCGCGACTACCAGGCACTGTTCCGTGTCCTGTCTACCGACTCCAATAAGATCCAGGCCGGCGGCGGACCGGAAAAAATGCTGGCCCAGGCCGGTGCCCGGAATATCTGGTCCAACGCGATGCGGTTCGAAGCGACGCAGTTGGCCGAATGGGAAGAGGATGACGACGAAGAGGCGCAGGACGAAGAGCAGCGCGAAGAAATCAACGACATCATTTCGGATGCTCCGGCCCAGCACCCGGAACTTCAGAGCCGACTGGAAAACCTGACTCGTGCCAAGGACCCTGCCCAGATGAAAGCGGTCCTCGGTGAGATCATCGGTATCTGTCGTGACGCAGCATCGTCCAATAACCACATTCCATCAACAATGGCGCTGCAGGTCATATCGCGAATCGCATACAAGGCTGGCGTTGAGAAAGCGCCAGGACGATTGCTGGTCCAGGCGATTCGCAGTATTGCAACCAAGGATGTCGTCGAGGCCGAAATCCGGCGGATCACCCACGGACTGGGCAACGTCTGGGAACACCACAGTGATTCGATTGTGCTGGTTGGCCCGCCGGCGCTGCCTTTCCTGTTTCACGCGCTGGCCCGCAGCGACAGTCGCAAGGACAGGACCAGGCTGCTGTCAACGATCCAGAGATTTGGAAATGCTGTCCAGGAACCGGCCATCCAGCTGCTACAGGACAAGCGGTGGTTTGTTGTTCGCAACGCGATTGAACTGCTGGGCAACAGCAATGACCCTGATGTGATTCCTGTGGTCTGCAATTACATCGACCACGACCATCCCAAGGTTCGCAACGCGGCCCGAACCGCCGCCCGCAAACTGGGTGGAGAGCGGTCAATGGATGCGTTGCTGGAGGCGGTTGACAAAGGGGACGAAACCGACAGGCGACACGCGGTCAGCCAGTTGACATTTTTTCCCGCCCAGGCGGTACTGCCCAAGATCCTGGAAGTTGTCGACAAGGCTCCGGTGTCTGTGGCTGAAGAAGCATTCCGGGTCTTGTCAGAACTGGACCCGCCCGATATGGTCCAGTTCCTCGAAAAAACCCTGGCGGACAGGGGGGGGCTGTTTAACAAGAAGAAAAAGGAAACCATGAGACGAGCCGCCGCTGAACTGGTCTGCCTGCGCCTGCCGGATACCTGGAATATCCTGAAACAGTACGCGACCGACCCGGACCCGGAAATCCGCAAATGGGTTGCCCGTGGCGTGGAGTGGATGCAGCGGGCAAAAAAGAGGAACCTTTTGAGCGCATGAACCCGGCCAGCGGACAGCAACTGATTACCCAGATGGCGACGGCGGCCAAGTCGGTCCTGCTGTACCCGCCCGACCACCAGTCCCGAACACAGCCACTTGACCGGATCGCATCCATCCTGACAGTCATCCTCAAGGAACACGCCGTCTGTTATGTGTCCATCGAAGAAGACATCCTCGTCGTCAATGGCAATCCATACTTTGATCCGTTTCCCGGCTATGACGAACTGATCGGGATGTTTCGGGACCGGGATCTTGTCCGGATCGAGTTCCAGGCCAATGTCAACCCCCACGCCATCCGGGTCCTGACAGCGCTCCTGGCAATCCCCGCAGAAGACCTGGCCAACTGGACCAGTCCCCAGGAGTACCTGGAAAGCCAGGGAGTCGATTCGATCCTGATCGAAACCGACGATGACGACCTGGAACACCGGGCACTGCAGATCTATACCGAAGCCAAAGACTATATCGTCGGCCTGTTCGACGAGGCCCGCCTGGGCAAGATCCCCAAAGGCGACAACGCCCGCAAGACCATGAACAACCTGGGCAGCATGCTGGGCAAGGATCCCAACCTGATGCTGGGCCTGACGATGCTGTCGGACTATGACAATTACACGTTCAACCATTCGGTCAATGTCGGTGTATTTTCACTGGCGCTGTCGGACGAGCTGGGATATTCAGACGACAAGGAAATGTTTGGGCTCGGCGGAATGCTGCACGATGTCGGGAAAACCCGGATCCCGCTGGAGATCATCAACAAGCCAGGCCGGCTGAGCGATGACGAGTGGGCGGCAATGAAATCCCACCCGGAGATCAGCGGCGAGATTGTCCAGGAAATGGAACTGCACGAGATTTTTGATAATGTCCTGCAGCACCATTGCGGCTACAACCGGCGCGGCTATCCGGAATTACCATCCGGCCGCGAACTGAATGATGGCAGCCAGATCACGGCGGTCTGCGACGTCTACGATTCAGTTACAACGCTGCGGCCATACCAGCGGCAGCATACGCCGCAGGAGGGCATCCAGATCCTGCTCAAGCTGAAAGCCGGCGGGCACCTGAATCCGTCTTTTGTCGACACATTTATCCGGATGCTGGGGATCTATCCTATTGGCACCGCAGTGCGGCTGAATTCGGGCGAAATCGGCCTGGTTACGGCGATTAACCGTGAAGTAGAAGACCAACCCAAGATCAAAATCGTCCGCGATACGCGCAGCAACATATTGCGAATCCCGATCGAAGTTGACCTGCAACACGATGGCACCGCGTCGGGCGAAACGCGGCGGCGAATTGTCGGCACCCTGGACCCGACCGCAATCGGAATCAGGATCGCGGACTATATAGATCCCAGTGCCCAAGTCTCACAAAGCGGTGAAGCGTAAACTGCTTTTCTTGCCTTCGTTGACCAGTACCGGTTGCAGTTCCAGTTGGGTGTCTGGCGTATAAACCATATACCGGCCAGGCGGCAAAGGTACCTGGCAGACGGTTGTTTTGCATTCCTCGACGATTGAATTATCCGGCTTGGCTGCGTCATAAATTTTGACGCGCGCCGCCTTGGGCAGTCGTAATTCCAGAACCCCGATCCGGACCGGAATCTGCTCACGATCAGTGGTATAGCGGCCACCCAGGACGTGGTCGGGAATCCGAACCAGCATCCCTGGTGGCAACAGGCCGATTTCGCCACCGGATTTGACATTCAGGGAACGCCAGCCGTCAATTTCCTGCAGGCCGACAGACGGAACCGTCCCCCACACGTCCCTGGCCCAGCTCAGGCTGCGCTCGGCCAGGATCATTCCGTCGTCACCCTGGGCCTTCTGCCACTCGACCTCTGCCGACGCCTGTCCGTCCGACAGGGTCGCCAGGCCGCGAAACAGGGGCTTCCGCTGGGCGTCAAAAATGGTGGCCTGGTACTTGCCATCCGGCAGCGGCAGCCGCACACCCGACCCCGGAATCCCCGTCGCCCATGCCTGGAACTCCGGCTGATTCAGGCTGACCAGGTAAGGTTCGTCGGGGCCGCCCTCGGCCGGTCCAGGAATAACCCGCGTCGCCAACGGCATGACGACAATCGCTTCACCCGGGATAGTGCCCTCGGATTCGGCCTGGACGCCAAACCAGTCGGCCCGGACCTGGACGTCTGACTGGACCCGCCCCAGGCTGGCACGCCCCTCGTAGTCTGTCCAGACCCCGGCAGAAAACGGCAATCCGGTAGACGCCAGCGACACACGCGCAGGTCCGAACCCGGCGTTGGTCCCCTGTTGGACAACGCGGACATCAATGACCTGCACCGGCAATTCCAGGACACGGCGCCTGCTGTCGGGCAATTTGATGTCGGTAACCCGCGACCTGACCTGGTCCCAGATCAGGTTGACCTCGGCGTTGCCTTCTGGCGCGAGGCCCTCGGCAACACCGCCAACCAGGTCAAATGTGCCTGTATGTCCATCGGCAGACCGCACCTCGATGCGGGCGCCGTTCATTGGATCGCCGTTGGCCGCGCTCAGTTCAATCCGAAATGTGTAAAGCGGCACCTGGATCTGGCGAACGAAGTCCTCGCCTTCGACTGCAAACGGCAGTTCCAGCATTTGCGTTCCGCCGACGTACCACGTGGAATCGTAAGAACCCGGGGCAAGCCTGGCAACTGCCTGCCCATCCGCACCACTGGCAATCAGGTCAACCAGGCTTCCGGACGGCTGCAGGCGAATAACACCGGTGGCTTCGTGCAGTGCGTGCCCGTCACCATCCAGCACCTGGAACGTTGCCGAAACCTCTGGCGACGGCGTCTCCTGCGCCGCAACGTGGGACGACAACAACAACCAGGCTGCGGCCAGGGCGACGCCGGCCAGGCGGTCAGGGCGTATCAACGACACGACGGGATTCAACCAATGTTCGAATTTCACGCATGAACTCATCGACATCCTGGAACTCCCGGTAAACAGACGCGAAGCGAACGTACGCGACCTGGTCCAGGTCGCGCAGCTCCTCCATGACGTATGTACCCAGTTTTTCGGACGGGGTTTCCTTGTCGTTGGACTCGCTCAGTTGGTACTCAATCTTGTCAACCAGCTTGTCGATCCGGGTCTGGCTGATAGGTCGCTTACGGCAGGCGATGGCAACTGATCGCCGCAGCTTGGCCGGGTCGAACGGTTCCCGGCGATTATCGCGCTTGATGATTTCGGGAATTGACGGCTCAACTTTTTCAAACGTCGTATAGCGACGTCCACATTCCAGGCACAGCCGCCGGCGCCGGATGGCTGTTTCTTCCTTGTTCAGGCGGGAATCAACGACCTTGGAATCATTAAAACCACAGTGCGGGCACTTCATCCCGCCACCGCCGATTCGGCCGCCGCAGCCCGGTACAGCGGGAACGCCTGGCACAACTGCCGAACCTCGCCACGAATTCGCCCCAGCTGGTCCGGTTCCTCGCGATAACGGATGGCCTCGTCGATCCATTGGCCGATCTGGCGCATCTCGGGCTCTTTCATTCCGCGGGTGGTCACCGCGGGCGTGCCAATGCGAACGCCACTGGTCACAAAGGGCGACCGTGTTTCCCTGGGTACGGTATTTTTGTTGGTCGTAATACCAGCCTCTTCGAGCGCGTGTTCGGCATCCTTGCCGGTTACATCCCTGGCCGTCAGGTCCATCAACATCAAGTGGTTGTCGGTTCCACCGCTGACCAGGTCGTAGCCCAGGTCGGTCAGTTGCGCAGCCAGCGCCTGGGCATTGCGTACCACCTGTTCCTGATAGGCTTTGAAATCGGGCTGCATTGCCTCTTTGAATGCCACGGCTTTGGCCGCAATGATGTGCATCAGTGGTCCGCCCTGGATCCCCGGAAAGACTTTTTTGGCAACCGGCTTTTCAAACTCTGCCTGCCCCAGGACCATTCCGCCTCTTGGTCCACGCAACGTCTTGTGCGTTGTTGTGGTGGTTATATGGGCGTGGGCTACCGGCGACGGATGCACACCCGCAGCCACCAGTCCGGCGATATGCGCCATGTCAACAACCAGAAACGCATCCACACTGTCGGCAATTTCGCGAAAACGCTCGAAATCGATGACCCGGGGATACGCACTGGCACCGGCGACAATGACATCCGGGTTCTCTTCCAGCGCCTGCCTGGCGACCGCATCATAATCAATCGTACCGGTGTCGGGGTCAACCCCATACGACGCAGATGTGTAAATCTGGCCGGAAAAATTGACCTTGGCACCGTGGGTCAGGTGACC
>JBFJWU010000048.1:0-14149 GCA_041623475.1 bacterium
ATACAAATTCACCTATGGTCGTGCCGGATGCACCAAAAGGCACACCGCGCAACGTCGTACCGTCGGCGAGCAAAAGGCAACTTTCGGTCATGAAAACGAAACCGTCCCGGTGTGATTTTGGATATTATACAGAAAATGCACGGCCGACGGGGCCAGTATTTACAAGGGTTTCGCCGAAAACGGCTGTAGTGAAGCGCGCAGGTGTCTGTGATACTCCCGCCAGGGACAATGGAGGCCGAATCCAGGACGATTTGGCGACCGCGCGACGCCTAAGCGGCAATCAAGGAAGGTTAACAGCCCCCGCACAGCACCCTGCCCGGGGCGCTGCTTCCAGCTGGATAGAGCGTTATGTATCAACGGCCAACACCGGCGATTGCTCAGATCCGATGGCTGATACACAATATGGTTTCTTCTTTGCCCGGTTAGTTGGCTTGCACGCCCGCCCGGGCATGCAAGGCCCTGCGGGCGCGCCATCGCCTGGCAGCAATGGCGCCCGGCACAGCGCCCTGCCCACGGCGCTGTTTCCAGCTGGATAGAGCGTTACATTCGTCGGCCAACGCTGATCGATTGCTCAGATCCGATGGCTGATACACAATATGGTTTCTTCTTTGCCCGGTTAGCTCAGCTGGATAGAGCGTTGGCCTCCGGAGCCAAAGGTCAGAGGTTCGAATCCTCTACCGGGTAATTCCTTCTCACAATAAAGAATCGTCTAATGCCCCATGCCCTCGACGGGCAACGTTGGCTGTTCCGGGGCGCGGAGCATACCCAACCGCCCGAGGGTACGCAGCACGTCAACTTCCTGGATGCGCGGCGAGGTCAGGATCCCCTCGCGGGCGCTGCGATCCGCAATAGATCGCAGGAATTGCAGGTTGTCGGTCTCCAGTGTCAGCAGGGCATCCATTGCCCGCGGCGCGATATCCAGTCCCCGTGCCGCGGCCCATTCCCGCAGTACACCAAGCTTTCGTTCATACTCAGGAACGCCTATCTCCACCAATTCGCCACCCAACAGGTCATCCGGAACCTGGCGACTGAATGCCAGCCAGAACGGGGCATCCGGATCCGGGTCGGAATTGTCGTGAATGGCACCGCGTTTGCCATTGCGCGTCTGGTCCGCCGCCCAACGGGCAAGGAAGGTCTTGCCGCAACCGCCAGGCCCGACAACCCACAGTTTCATTGCATTCTTGCCGTGCAGGAATGCTTCGACATAGGCGACGGCCTCGTCAATACTGTGGGTTCGAATTAATGCTTCCAATTTGCCGATCTCTTCTGCTGCCGGTCAGGCCAAACAGTTTAGCCGATCAGTCAATCGGATCCGGCCCCCGCCCTGATGCCAGCAGGCGAACCAGGAATCGCAGTGTCCCCAGGATGTATCGTCGCCACAACCGCGACGGCTCTCGCACCAGTCGATACACCCATTCCATTTTTGCACGGCGGACAACGGCCGGAGCGCGGGGCACGCTGTCGGTCAGATAATCGATAACCGCCCCGCCAGCGATAACGACCTTTACCCCGGCGGCAGCCAGTTGATCCCTGTGTTTGTCCGCAAATTTTTCCTGCAGCGGAACCCCCATGGTCAGTAACAGGACGTCCGGCTGTGCGACAGCCAACCGATCCAGTATTGGTCCCGGCGACTCGAAATAGCCGTGGTGTGTAAATACCAGCTCCAGGGCTGGCCAGCGCAGTGCAAACAGGTCCGGTACTTTTGCCAGGACATCTTCCCGCCCGCCAACGATTGCAATCCGGCCCAGTGAATCAGGTTGGTCATTCAGGCGATCCAGGAGCGCTGGAATCCAGTCGGTGCCGCACAGATTGTCCACGACCGGCCGGCGTTTCCAGCGGCCGGCAATTTCGATCCCAACCCCGTCATTCAGGACAAAATCGAGCCCGGCGATTGCCCGCCTGTAGTCAGAATCATCCCTGGCAATGTTCGCGCAATTTGCGTAAATCCAGCCGACGGACACCGTGCCCTGTGTGCTGGCATCCAGTACCTTTTGCAGGGAATCAGCCCAACCCAGGCGGTCGATCTGGAGCCCCGCAATTTGCAGCGGATTTGCGGTCTTTTCCGGGTCTGAATTCATGGCTGCTATGGTACCATAACGCCCATGTCCGAATTGGCCAAAAATTCCGTCACAGCAACGGGTTCTGGTGAATCTGCCCCGATTTCGACGCGGCGGCGAAAGTCGCGAACCATGCGTCGCTGGATTGTCGCTGTCCGAATCGGGTGCGATGCCCTGGCGTATGCCTGCGCCTGGATTTCAGCGTGGGCCATACGTGTATCGGTATCCGACCTGGTCGAGTTGCCGCTTAATCCGGCACAAATCTATTGGAAAAGCCTGCCGATGATTGTCTTCGGTTGCCTGCTGACGTCGGCGGCTGTCGGCAGCTACAGTACCCGTCGGAATGGCTCACCGCTGGAAGAGGGCGTGCGGGTCGTCCGTGCGGCGTTTGGCAGCCTGTTGATTGTCATGAGCCTGGGATTCCTGTTTAAGGAGTACGACTACTCACGCCTGCTGGTGGTACTGTTCGGGGTCCTCAGCCTGATGTTCCTCCCGATAGCGCGGGCAATTGCCAGCGGCTTCCAGGGCCGGTTGATCAAGCTGGGCCTGCTGGGCACCCGCGTCCTGATCCTTGGTGCCGGGGAAATCGGGATACGATCGTTGCAAAAGGTCCAGGACCATCCGGAAATCGGCTATCGAGTCGTCGGTTTTCTGGACGACGACCAGGCTAAACAGGGTGGCCAGATTGGCCGCACGCCGGTGCTGGGGCCGTTATCGTCTTTGCGCGAAACCGTCGATCGCGAGCGAATCGACGAACTGATCATCGCAATGCCCAATCTGGGACAGTCCCAGCTGATGGATCTGGTCATGAAAGTCGACGACCTGCCCGTCAAGGTCCGTGTCGTCGCCGATCTGTTTGGCGTTCTCAGCCACGAAACCCGAATCGACTTGATCGAAGATGTCCCGATCTACGACCTGGAAGGCCCCGACGAAACGTTGGCCTATCGTCTTGCTAAACGCATTTTTGACCTGGTCGTTGGCTCATTGGCGGGCCTGCTGTTTGTCATTACGTTTCCGTTTATCGCCATTGCAATGAAGCTGGATGGACCCGGCGACATTTTCTTTGTCCACGAACGCGTCGGCGAGAACGGCAGGATTTTCAAGATGTGGAAGTACCGGACGATGGCACCCGAGACCGAGGCCTATGCGGTTGCTCCCCGCGAAGACACCGATCCACGGGTTACTCGTGTTGGCAAGTTCCTCCGTTCAACCAGCCTCGATGAGTTGCCACAGGTCATCAATGTGCTCCGTGGTGATATGAGCATTGTCGGACCGCGCCCCGAAATGCCCTTTATCGTCGAGAAGTATAACGAATGGCAGCGCAAGCGACTGGATGTCCGGCCCGGGATTACTGGATTGTGGCAGATAATGGGTCGCAAGGACCTGCCGCTGCACGACAACCTTGAATACGACTTCTACTACATCAAGAACAGATCGTTGCTGCTGGACCTGGTCATCGTCCTGCGCACCATTCCCGCCACGCTCAGTCGCAAAGGCGCGTACTGACCAATCCAGGCGCTTTGTCTGGCCACAGGCATTGCCCGCGGCCATGAATGCTGATATCGTTTAACTGCCCTACTTGCCTGTCCACAGGAGTATTACCGTGTCCGAAGTGGCCAAAGCGGTTGAGATTCTCAAAAATGTCAGCCTGTTCGAAGACCTCAGCAACGAAGAACTGGATCGAATTGCCTCGCTGGCAAAGACCCAGGAACACAAAAAGAACGAAAAATTGTTTTCCGAAGGCGAAACCGGAAATGCGCTGTATATGATCAGCACCGGAAAAATTCGTATTGCCAAAACAATTCCCGGAATCGGCGAAGAAGCGCTGGCGATCCTGGAGCCCGGGGCATTTTTTGGCGAAATGGCATTACTGGATGATACCCCTCGCAGTGCCGACGCAATAGTCCACGAGGCCTGCGAACTGCTGGTCATCGAACGGGCTCCGTTTGAAAGCCTGTTGTTTGTCGACAAGGAACTGGCGTATCACGTCCTGTCCGGGATCACGCGCGTCCTTGCTTCGCGGCTCCGGGAAACCAACGACAAGATCGCCGCTTTCTTTGCCATGACCAAATTCGGATAACTTTCCGACCCGTTGGGCTTTTCCGACAAAATCGTATCGCTGGACACGGCCGCAGCAGACGCGGAACATGCTCGCTCGCTTGGCCGGACAATCGTCTGGAGCAACGGATGCTTTGACCTGCTGCACGCCGGACACGTCCTGGGCCTGGAACAGGCGGCGGCAATGGGCTCCCATCTTGTCGTTGGACTTAATACAGACGAATCGGTCCGCAATCTGAAGGGGCCCGGGCGACCGGTAACCGGGTTGCAGGGTCGAATGACCGTCGTCGCAGCGCTCGCCAGCGTCTGGCGTGTTGTCTCGTTCGCGGACCCGACGCCACTGAACGCGATCCTGGCGATCAAGCCGGATGTGATCGTCAAAGGCGGTGACTACACCGTTGAGCAGGTCGTCGGCCATCAAGAGGTCAGCCAATGGGGAGGACGCGTCGAAATCGTACCTCTGGCACCTGGGTGGTCGACAACCGCGACAATTGCCAAGTTGAACCAAAACGCCCAACAGGACTGATTCTTTAGTGATGTGTCGGCGACTGACCGCATTAGCCACAGCGGCATGCATTATAGCGTTTTTTGCGGGGACTTCCCCGTCCTTTGGTGCCCCCGCACCGGTCACGGTCGAATCGATCCACGTCACCGTCGATGGAATGGGCCGTACAGACCCTGAGTACCTGAAAAAGACGTTTCGCCAGCGCGAACAGGCACCACTTGATCAACGATTGTTATGGAAGGATCTGAAACGCGTCCGCAACTTCCAGATCTACCGGACGGTCACCGCCGATGTAATGCCGTCGCCGGGGGGCGTTACAATTGACGTCCTGATCACTGACCAGTGGAGTGTAATCCCGGTCCTCAGGCCAACCTTTGGCGCCGACGTACTTCACATTGAAACCGGTATCCGCGATGCCAACTTTCTTGGTATCGCCCACGACCTGGAACTGGTCAGCGGCGCCTATCGCAGCCCGACATCACGCAGCTGGCTGCTGGGCCTGCAATATGCGTCGCGCAATTTCCTGGAACGGCATTATGTCGCCGGCAATGTTCGCCGAAACTTTTACTCCGACACGTTTTACGGGCCAGGTGCAACCGTGGCGACTCGGGTTGAGATCGCTACTGTGTCGGGAGGTGGCGAGGTCCAGTACATGGCCAGCGAAAAATTCCAGCCGGGGATCCTGATGCAGATCAGTCGCGAGGACTATGACTTGCTGTCCGGGATCCCACCAGTAGGCATTCCGGCACAACCTGCCCGAACGATCAAGGTTGGCGTGTCCGGCCAGACAGGCGTTATTGAATACGATCGGTATCGATACCAGGGCTACGATGCCAGGCTTGAGCTGTACCAGAAGATTCGCTGGTCCGGCCCGTCGTCCTACCCTGGCCTGACGTTGTCTGGACGCGGTTTCTGGCTGCCCCATGATCGCATCAACCTGGCTGGACGTTTGCTTTTCGAGGCAACCGGTAACGGACACCGGCTGGATGAACTGGCGTGGGGCGGATTCGACCGGATTCGAGGATTCCCCGATCGGTTTCTTCGTGGTCGCCACGGGGCCCTGGTCAACCTTGAGGCGCGGGTTGTCCTGTTCGACACCCTGTGGCGAACTTTTTTTGTGCAGGCAGCAACCTTCTATGATGCTGCGGCAGTCGGGGACGACACGATCAAAAAGTGGGACAAGCGCGGTCAAAGCCTGGGATTCGGCGTCCGCGGCGCGATCATCCAGGCGTTTGGATTCTTTGCCCGATTCGACGCGGCCCATGCTTTGGGGCGTCCGGAACTTCCCTGGGATTTCAACCTCAGCGTCGACCAGTTCTTCTAGTGCCCGACCCGGTTAACAAGCGAGTAATTGCCGCGTTTTTCGCGTTTGCAGGCGCGCTGACGGTGTGGCCGGACACCGGTTGGTGCCAGTTGGCGACAACCGATATCAATGGTGGGCCAGGTGCTCTGCGGCCTGCCGACATCGCGCCGGCTGAATCCGCCACGGTGGGCAGCCTCGAATTCAAATTGAGCGGGATTTACGTTCGCACCAGACCGGACGTGTTCCTGCGGACATTCCGGACCCAACCCGGGGACCCATTTGACCAGGATATTTTCTGGCACGACGTTGCCCGGCTGCGAAATTTCCAGATCTTTCGTGACGTCACCGCAACCGTGGTCCCGTCCGCGCCGTCCGAAGTTTCGATTACGGTTACAGCAGAGGACATCTGGACAATAATCCCGATATTCGAACCAAGCTTTGGAGCGGACACGTTGCTGGTCATCGGCGGCCTGCGCGATGCAAACTTTGTTGGCCGTAATCACGATCTGTCCGTATTTGCCGGCGTATTCAGGCGCAGCGATTCTGGTCGCAATGATGCCGTAACCCGAGCGACGACAGACTTTCTGTTTGGCGTCAGCTATGGAACACGCCAATTCCTGGATCGCCACTCACTACAGTTTGCAATCCAGCGTACCTACGGTACCGACACCGTCTACAACGGACGCAATGCCATTGCCCAATTCGAACGGGTACTAGCTGGCGGGACAGCCAGTTTTGTCTGGAAAGAATTCGACTACATCCAGCCCGGTGCATTTATCGGTGCCACCCATATCCGCTATGGCACCGTCACCGATGTCACCAGCGGGATTCCAATCCCGCGCGAGTCGCTGGCGGCCGAACCTGGCCTGTTACTACGTGTTGGCAAGGTCGACTACGACAATTTTCGGGTTACCGGAAACGACCTGCACGTGACCCTGTCCGGCCCGATCCGGTCACGGGGCCCAAGGGGTTATGTGTCCGGGATTATTGTCGGTCGCCAGTACTTCCTGCCACACCCAAGGATTAACTTGGCTGCACGGGGCCGCCTGCAGGCCCGCAACAACGACCACATTGTCGACGACATTACCTGGGGTGGATTTGCCCAGGTACGTGGCTACCCAAGTGATTTCCTGCGCGGCCAATACGGCGTATTGCTGAACGTCGAATCCCGTTTTGTCCTGTTCGAACAGTTGTTCAAGGCATTCTATGGTGAGGCCGCCGTGTTCTACGATGCCGGGGCCATGGGGTCCGGGCGATTCCTGAGCGATCTGTCTGACCGTGGCCATTCGCTTGGTATTGGCCTGCGCGGTTCAATTACAAAAATCTTCAGTACATTCTTTCGTGCGGATGTCGCCCTGCCGCTGACCGACCCGGGACTGGGCCCCGACATCAACATCGGCGTCCGGCAGTTCTTTTAAAGTCTTTCTCCAATAAGAAATATCGGTGCACAGACTGTATGGAACCAGCCCCAAAAGGCGCGCAGATTTGCGTGAGATGTGATGATGCCGCAAGGGGCGGAGCCAGAGGAATTGCAACGCTATTTCGAGGAAGAGGACAGCGAGAGACACCTCGACATCAAGCGCCGGAAGGCGCGCAGATTTGCGGTAGATCGTGCGATGCCCGCAAGGCGGGGCACCGCAGGAATAGCAGCGCTATTTCGAGGATGGCACGACGAGGACAGCGTGCGAGATGCCGTAAAGCTGCGCGCCGGAGGTTATTCGAGTTTCGTGAGCAGAAAGTCCTTCAACAAGTCCATGTCCGACGCATTTGCGTCATCAGCGCCCGCTTCGACAGGCTGCCCCGCAGCGGCAACCTTGCCCGACATCGGGACGCCAATATATCCTTCTTCGCACCGATAGGACACATCGCCGACAATAACTGAACTGCCAGCCACTTCACCACCGTTTTCCTTGATCTGTTTGACGGACCAGACTTTGCCCAGTAGTTTCCGATCTCCCTCGTCGCCGCCTTCGGCTTCGACGATTCGAAATGCCTGGACGACCCGGTAATTCTCGATCCCGTCGCCGGGAATCGTCAAGTCCTCGTCACCCAGTTCGACACCTGGCTTGCTGAGCAGGTTGCCCAGCAGGTCCATTGGGAAAAACACCTCGGTGCTGACACCGATGATTTCTTCAACTTTGATTCCTCGGGTACTGGTTTCACCCAGTACCGCACCGTGAAGGTCTGCCTGTGACAGGTCCGCGTCGTCCAGGACAGCAAACCGCAGGTCAGCCTCGAGCAGGCGAACATGACGCATGTTGGCACCCCTCAGGATCGCACCGCGAAGGTTGGCCCGGCTCAGGTCGGCATAACGAAAGGTCGCATTGGACAGGTCCTGTTCTGACAAATCAATCCCGGTCAGGTCGATCCCGGCCGCTTCGACCCCTTCCAGGCCAATACCAGCCCTGGCCAGTTCTTCCAGTTCGTCCCTGCTGTTTACTTTTGTCCCACCGCTCACAACTGATCGCTTTGTCGTCGTTAAAAACGGGCTGCGCGCCCGGTCTACTGCCCGTCATTGTACTGGTGATAATTCGCCGCTGCCATAGATTGACAACCAATGCGGCCCATTTCGCGAGCAAAAAAAAGGCAGCCTTTCGGCTGCCTTTTTGTACTTGAATGTTTCGGTTTCTAGTCTTCGGGAATCAGGTCAATCAGACCACCCAGCTGTTTCGACAGCAGGGCCACATAGGCGTTCAACGATCGCTGTGTCGCCTCGTTAAAACCGGGCCCCGAATCGACATCCAGTGTTGCATCGGGAATGTCGCCGTTGAAAACAAGGTCAGCAAGATTATAGACATCCAGATACAACATTCCGCCAAAGGACGGGTTCTGGAATGCAAATGCAGGGAACTCTGCCTCGACCCCGTCGCGACCCAGGCGCCCCACCCCAAATGTATCCAGGCTGGATCGAACGGCTGAGTAACCAGCGTCACCGGACGTCAATCCGGTCAACTTGGTGGAATCAGGATTGCTGTTGTACCCCGGAAAATGGGGAATGTCGCACAGCTTTTCGTCGGTATCAGTATCACTGTCATCGGGCTCGCAGCGCACCAGTTCGACCGGGAAGTTGCCACCCTCTTCACGGCAAAACAGCCGGTCAAAGACACGATACGGCTGCTGTCCTGCAAACTTCTGGCTGCCGACCTTGGTCGCGGCCGCAGGATAATTTTCGTCCCGCTCGCTGACGACCGGATCGTTCACGTAATCAAATGCGCATTCCAGTTCCATCCACAGCAGGCGCAGGTCTTCATTGGGTTCCAGCGACGGCGTGTCCCAGGCCACCAGGAAATCCCTGGGCCCCAGGCCGGCGTGGAAGATTGGTCCGAAATCCATTTCAATGGCATTGCCGATAAACGTTTCGACAACGTCGCCACCAACCGCGTCGACAATGTCAGAATCAACCAGTCCCAGTACGAACGGAATCACGTCTTCGATCAGGTTGATCCGTGCATCTGGATCTTCAATCCGCGGATCATTCGGTGGCAGCAGGGTGTCCATCAACTTCGTCACAAAGCAGCCGGTCTCTGGCGATGTTTCCAGTTCGTTATCTTCCGCATTCGATCCGTCGCGCTCCATGTCGCCCAGGCGAATCTCAAAAATAAACGTGTGCTCGTCGACCAGACGTTTGTCATCTGAATCCCGCACATCGCACAAGTCGCTGTCCGGGTCGATTGCTTCCATCGATCCGTCCGCGCGCCCCTTGTAAGCAATGATATCGTCGCTCTGGTCGGGATCACCGATCACGTCCAGACTGGCAAAGAACAGCGCTTTGCGCAGGTTATCGATCGCATTCCCGAAATGTTCGCCCGCCTTGCTCAGCTGGGCCGAACCGGTGCCCGCGTCCAGCCCCAGGAACCGTGGGTTTTCGTTAAAAATGAATGCGACCAGCGCCTGAATCTTTGGCATTTCCGCTTCCAGGGCCGCGGCGACTTCTTCAAAGCCATCGCCATCCAGGTCGGGATCAATATCCAGATCCGTAAACTTGTTAAAGATTCCCAGGAAATCTGCTTCCAGATCCAACGCCTGGACGTAATTCAGTACTCCCAGTACCAGCTGGACGCCAATATCAATCAGAAATACTTCGCCACGATCGTACTCGCCCATCAGTTCGACGTCGGCCTCGTCCGTGTCGGTCAGGTACACCGGCGTCGACTGGTCCAGTCGGAACTCAAACGCCGGGTCAGCCTTGAGCCGCTTCAGTTCGAACGCGATGTCATCGAAACGTTCGATCAAGTCCGACACCAGATCATCAATCAATGCGTGCAGGAATTCGTTTTCATCTGATGCGGCGCTGTCGTCGTCATCGCCGCCCAGGCTGGAAATCACCCGGATGATACTGACAAACTGCAGCAGTTCGCTCAGGACCGCACCGAACCGGGCTTCTACGTCGGTACCGTCAATCTCACTGAGGACAAATTCGAACTGCAGCTTGGCATCGGTATAGCGACCATCCGTCAGGAAATCCTTGGCAATCGCATTTTCTTTCGCCGCCGCCTTGCCCTGGTCAACCGCTGCATCGCGATCACCACGACATCCGGCCACTGCAATTGCAGCAATCAGTAGCGGTGTCCAAAACCGTGAGCGCGCGCGCGTCAGGCCAGCTGTGCGTGTCATCCGTTGCCTCCGATTCCCTGGACCAATTCGCAGGTTAAGCTTCAAGTGCGCTTAGAATAGTCCAACCCTATGGCCGTGTCAACTGGCTGAATTCCCGCGAAATCAGCCGATGACAGCGGTCTGCCAGTCCTCGGGAACGACTGTGTCGTCTGGAATTTCAATGGTTTTCCGGCGCCCGTTTGTACCGGCAGTCAACCGGATATCGCGCCGGGTGACGCTGAGCTCTGCGGCGACAAATCGAATCAGTTCATCGTTGGCTTTGCCATCCACAGGGGCCGCTTTGACGGCGATCTTTAATCGGCCGTCAACCGCGCCAATGACACCCGACCGGGAGGCCCCTGGCTGTACATACAAACGCAGCTTCATGCCGATATGATCGTGGCGGTCAGCCGCCGTCGCTCCCGGGCGCAGCAAAGAAATGAAGATTGCCGTCCCGTTCTTCGCTTTCCTTGTCCGTTTCTTCATCCAGGTCGACCCAGTCACGGGCGTGCTGAATAAGGTGCCGGATTCCTTCGCGCAAGGCGGCCTTCTGGTGCCGCAGGTCAAGGATCTGGTTACGCAATTCCTGGACTTTATGCATCGACTCGCCGATCATCTTGGACGCCTTCAGTTCGGCATCACCGATGACCAGGTCGGCTTCACGTTCAGCATTGGCCCGCAGGTCATCGCCAACCCGCTGGGCTGTCAACAACGCATCGCGAAGCATGCCTTCTTTTTCCCGAAACTCGCTGAGCCGTCGCAGTGCCTGCTGCAATTCGTCTTTGAGCGCCTGGTTTTCCTGTCGCAGGTTCTCCATCTCGATCCGAACCAGATCCAGGAAACGGATGACTTCATCGGGATCAAACCCGCGCAGGGATTTCCGAAATTGGACCTGACGCAGATCCAGGGGCGAAATCTTCATGGCACTCACAACCTTTCCACGAAGGACAAACAAACAGATTCAACATAGCGAATAAACCATTCGAATGCAAGTGTTTTTGCGCAATCCGCCAAACGTTTTCCACAGGTTACCGCACCGGCGAAAGACCCGGAACACGGGCGTTCCGGCAAAGTTTTCCACATTTTGCCCACAGGTGCTGGCCAGTCTGTGAATAATTGGGCCGCCTGTCCACAGGATTGTCCCGGTTTGACAGTTGGTCACGCACCTGCAATCATAACGGAATGAATATTCATTCCGTTATGCAGGAGGGTACCGACAATGCCAAAACCATCCACAGCATTGGCTGACCAGCCGTCCGAAGGATCACGCAACAAAGATCGCCGCACAGCTGTCCTGCAGGCGGCTCTCGAGGTGTTTGCCGAGCAGGGATTTAACGGCACACCCGTCCCACCGATCGCAGACCGGGCCGGCGTCGGTGTCGGGACCATCTATCGCTATTTTGCCGACAAGGAGGCACTGGTAAACGAGGTATTTCGTCACGCCAAACGCAGCCTGCAGTCCGCGTTGACCAGTGGCATTAAAAATGCGACCGGGCCCCGGCAACTGTTTGACAACATCTGGTCGAGGCTGGTCGAATTCGCTCGCGAAGAACCATTGATGTTTCGTTTTCTCGAAATGCAGGACCACGGGGCGTATCTGGACACAGACAGCAAGGCGGTCGAAGCCGAACTGCTGGCGCCGATTATTGGCGCCCTCCACGGTTTTCGCGAACAAGGGCTGGTCCAGACGCCGATGCAGACCGCGCCCCTGATCGCGATGCTCTGGGGGGGCGTCGTTGGTTTGTTCAAGTTTGAACGCGCTGGCTATTACAACTTACAGGAACAGGATTTGAATGCGGCCCGCGACACGATCTGGCTGGCAATCACGGCCGCAGACGCGTCGCAGAACCAATCGGAGGCTCGATCATGAATGCATTACCGGCCGGTCCCTGGACTTCAAAGCGAAAATTCCGGGCACCACTTGCCGGCCCGGACGTTGATCACCAGTTTGTGATCGTCGGCGCAGGATTTGGTGGTATGGGCGCGGCCATACAACTGAACCGGATGGGCATCGACGACATCCTGATTATCGACAGGGCGGATGACCTGGGCGGAACCTGGCACCTGAACACCTACCCGGGCCTGGCCGTGGATATTGCCTCGACGACCTACTCTTATTCATTTGAGCCGAATCCATACTGGACCCAGCTATATGCGCCGGGACCGGAACTGAAGTCCTATGCCAACCACGTCGCCCGAAAATATGACCTGAACAGGTACATGCGGTTTAACGCTGATGTCCACCAGGCGCGCTACGACGAGGCAAACAAAATGTGGCGGATGAGAGTCAAAGGTATGAAGCCCTTTACCGCCCGGGTCCTGATCCTGGCAACAGGTTTCCTGTCCCAACCGAAACGACCGGACATCCCGGGACTGGACTCGTTCGCCGGCAAAGTCATCCATACGGCACGCTGGGATCATGACTACGACCTGACCGGCAAACGCGCGGCCGTCATCGGAACCGGTGCAACTTCGGTCCAGCTGCTGCCCGAAATTGCGCCAAAACTGGAGCACCTGGATGTATACCAGCGTACGCCGATCTGGGTTGCCCCCAAAGTAAATCCGGAGATTCCCAAAGCGGTTCGCAAGTTGTTCGCCCGGGCACCCATTACCCAGCGCCTGGCGCGGTATGCCAGTTCGACGGTATTGGAGTTTGCGATGGTATCATCGGCACTGCACAACAAGGAATTCCCGGGCCTGGCGAAGTCCATGGAACGGATGTGTACGCGGCACCTGCACCGACAGGTCAAGGACCCGGTCCTGCGGCAGAAGTTGACGCCAACCTACACATTCGGCTGCAAACGGCCGACGTTTTCCAATGACTATTTCAAAGTCTTTACCCGGCCGAATGTTGACCTGGTTACCGATGGCATCGATCGCATCGAGCCCGATGGAATTGTCGACAGCAATGGCAGGAAACGAAACATCGATACGTTGATCCTGGCAACCGGGTACAAGGTCTGGGAAAAAGGCAACTTCCCTGCATTCGAAGTCCGTGGCCGCGACGGCGTCGACATGCGTGAATTCTGGGACAAAAACACCTATCAATCGTACGAAGGTATTTCTGTTGCCGGATTCCCGAACCTGTTCTACCTGGCCAGTCCTTATGGATTCACCGGTTTGTCATATTTCTTTACGATCGAGGGCCAGATGAAGCACATGGAGCGGTGCCTGGGTGAACTGAACCGCCAGAAGGCCTGCGAATTCGAGGTCAAACAAACGGCCCAGGAGCGTTTCGTCAAAAACATGCGCAGCAAGATGGGCAGTTCAGTGGTTTTTTCCGGAAATTGCGCAACCTCCAACAGTTACTATTTCAACCAGCACGGCGACAGCACCCTGCTGCGCCCCACCCCAACCCCATTGGCCCTGTGGAGCACCAGCCACTTCCCGCTGAAGGATTATCGATTTTCGGGTTAATACCGTGGGCAATACTTCCGGAATCGCCGGCGCAGACAGCAAATGCGAAGCGCACAGTCCCCAAAACTTCGGGTCACGTCATGCGTGGTTAGATGCAGCAGTTCGCGCCGCAGCGCGCCCGCAGCAATAGCAGCGCTATTGCGAGGACAGCGCCAGCCGTGAACTGCGGCAGATGGCCGCGCAGGGCGCGACCGGAGCCACTCCGCCAAACGCGAA
>JBFJWU010000049.1:0-14108 GCA_041623475.1 bacterium
GAATCAATAGATTCCACGCTGGACGACGGATCAGAACTGGACCGGACCGACCAGCTTCAGCAGATGTGGGCCACGCCCTACCTGTTGAAAGTAGCCATGCGGCTGCCGTTGCGCGCGGGGCGACGAATGTCGCTGTTTGTTGATCGCCTGGGCGACAATTACGAAATTGTGCGCGGTTTCGTTAATGCCCAGGAAGAAACGGCCCGCGGTGTTCGGTCGGTGGTCTCGGACCCGGGGCTTGCAGATCAGCTGCAGGGCGAACTGTCACGTGCCCGCGAGGCCGGATTGCGTGCGATCCAGGGCATGAATACAACATTTCCAGAGGTATTGCGGGCCGTCGAAACCAGGGCGGCCAAGCGGTCACTGCTGAACTATGCGAGGCGCAATATTCAGAAGTTGAACGAGGAGGGCCTGCTGGATCAGCACGACGCATCGATCTGGACGCGCAGCGTTGAGCGGTCGATCAAGGCGACGGCGCTCCGGACCGGTCGCCTGGAACTGCCGACACCGATCGAAATGCTGCGCGAAGTCCCCTGGCTTCAGGATCTGCCACCAGAAACAATTGCAAGTATCGAGGACTTGTCCGAAGAACGGTACTTTGACAGCGGTGCGGACCTGATGGTCCAGGGGGCCGAGGGCGATGGAATGTGCATGATTGCCCGCGGGTCAATTCGTGTCCTGGTCAACGTCAAGGGGCAGGAACTGCTGGTGGATGTGATGGGTCCGGGGTCGATTCTGGGGGAAATTGCTGTCCTGACAGGTGCGCCGCGGACAGCAACGGTCCGGGCCGATACGCCCGTTGTGGCGCTATGGTTTGCCACTGATCGAATGCAGGCGCTGATGGATCGTTCACCTGAAATCGAGACCCGGTTGTGGAAATTGACCGGCCTGCGGATGGCCGAGAACCTGCTGGGCCTGGACAGTCCGTATCGGGACTGGGGGCGGCAGGAGCTGCGCCGCTGGTTACAGGGTGGAACCGTCGAAGCCCCTGGTGACCAGCAGGTCCTTAGCGTTGATCGACCAACGGTCCTGCTTCGTGGACAGGCGGCGTCACCTGCGGGCGACGTGTCGGTCGACGCCCCCTGCATTATCCGCTGGTCGACCGCACGGGTCAGCGGCGGAGCACGCGTCTTTCGGGCACCTGCAAACGCCTGATCCCCGGCTGCGTTGACGCGCGGGCAGGTCTTGCACGGCACTATAGCGATCGTTACAATAATGGCTCGCTGACCATCTTTGCAGCTGGTGCTGCATTTCTTCAGGAGGTAGCCAAGTGTCCGAATCTGAACCACATTTTCTGTACGAAAAGCAGGAACACATTGCTGTCTGCACCTTTAATCGTCCCGAAAAACGAAATTCCCTGAGCATCGAAATGCTGGTCCGTATGGCGGACGCGTGGGTCGAAGCGGATGAAGATCCGGACGTTCGGGCGATCGTTCTGACCGGGGCAGGGGGCGTTTTCTGTGCCGGGTCGGATCTGGGGGCCATGTCGAGCGGCAAATGGGACGCCGGCGACCAGTGGATGGTGCGGATGAAAGACGATCCGGACCTGCACTGGCGGGCGCTGCTGCGCCACTATCTGACCAGAAAGCCATTAATCGCGGCGGTTGAAGGCTGGGCGCTGGCCGGTGGAACCGAGATTCTGCAGGGTACCGATATTCGCGTTGCAGCGGAAAATGCGGTTTTCGGTGTTACCGAGGTCCAGTTGGGCCTGTTTCCGCTGGGCGGGTCAACGGTGCGGCTTCGTCGGCAGATTCCCTACACCATTGCCGCTGAAATGCTGCTGGCCGGACGGCGACTGACCGCGCAGGAAGCACTGCACTATGGTTTAATCGGACACGTTGTCCCAGAGGGTCAGGCGATGGACAAAGCGATGGAGATTGCGACGCGAATTGCCAGGAACGGCCCGGTCGCCGTGCAGGCGGTCAAACAGGCGTTGGTCGAGAGCAACGGTGTGCCCCTCAATGACGCCCTGGCGCGGACACTTGAAATCGGGCAGCCCGTGTTCCAGACCAAGGACGCCATCGAGGGGCCGACCGCATTCATGGAAAAACGGGACCCCGTCTTCAAGGGCGAATAGGCAGGCCTGATCGTGGCTGGTGGGCGCGAACACCTGATGGAGGCGGCAGAGCGACTGTTCGCCGATGCCGGATACAGCGCGACCGGTGTTCGCCACATCTGCAGTGCGGCGGGGGTAACCCAGCCGACCCTTTACCATTTTTTTGGCAGCAAGGAAAAACTGCTGCTGGAGCTGATCCAGGACCGGTACAACGCGTACGGTGCCGGTATGGATGAGGTCCTGGGCCAGGCCGATGATCCCGAAGAGATGCTGGAACGCTATGTGACCTTCATCATCGGTGGGATGACCGAGCGACCGCTGACCGCCAAATTCCTGTTTGGCATCCTGTTCGGACCGCAACAGGATATTCCCAAGGCCGCCCTGCACCCGATTATCGGCCGGCACGAGAAATTGCTGAATCGGCACCTGCGCCGGACTGCACCTGACGTTGATCGGCGTCGGATCGATTTTGTTGCCGTGTCTGTATACGGGATGATCGCGCCAGCGGTACTGCAATTCCTGACCTACGGAATCGATCAGTTTCCCCGCAACATGGCCACCGTCCTGGCATCCCGTGCTGCGGCGATCCTGAATGACGACGGCCCAATTTTTAACTGGCCTTCAGGGGCCGATTCCTAGATCACCTCGAGGACAAAAAAAGCCCCGGTTCAGCGAACCGGGGCTTTTTTGAAATCAATTGTCCGATTGTAATCAGCTCTGCATCAGCTCCATAATTGCGTCCTGGATGCTTTCCTTTTTCGGTGCATCGGACAGCAGTTCACTTTCGACCTTGCTGGCCAGCGAACCGATGGTCCACAGTTCCTTGTTGCTGCTGACCTTGCCGACCGTGTGCCAGCCACGCATCAACCAGACCATGTCGCCGGCAACGCGCAGGACTTCGCCATTCAAGGCACATTCCTTGCTGGACAGGTAGGCGACAACCGGGGCGATATTCTGGGGCCCCAGTTTGTCGAACTCACCTTCGCCGGGGGTAGCTGACATAAATGCCGCCATGCTGGGGGTCGCGTCGGTGGTCAGGCGTGTCCGGGCGATCGGCGCAATAGCGTTGGTCTTGACGCCGTAGCGCTCCATTTCCATGCCCAGGATGACGGTGAATGCCGCAATCGCTGCCTTGGCCGCGCCGTAGTTGGCCTGGCCAACGTTGCCCAGCAGACCCGCGTCCGAACTGGTATTGACGATTCGGCCGGATACTTCTTCGCCGGCCTTCGACTGGTCACGCCAGTAAACACAGGCGTGGTGGGACAGGTTGTAGGTGCCCTTGGTATGGACGGCCATAACCGCGTCCCACATGGATTCTTCCATTTTGAAAATCATCGTGTCGCGCAGGATTCCAGCGTTGTTAACAACGATGTCCAGGCGACCGAATTCCTTGATTGCCTGTTCGACCATTCCTTTGGCCGCGGCATGGTCCGAGACGCTGTCAAAATTTGCAACGGCCTTGCCGCCGTTATCCTGGATCTCCTCGGCGACTTCCTGTGCAGGACCCTTGTCCTCGCCATCTCCGCCAAAGCCGCCACCCAGGTCATTGACCAGTACAGAGGCGCCATTTTCGGCCAGTTTAAGTGCTTCTTCACGCCCGATACCACGTCCGGCACCGGTAACAATCGCTACACGTCCTTCAAGATCCATCACAAAACTCCTTCGTTGACGGAGACATTAAAAATCAACAACAAAATTTCTGCTGAAACAAACAAAAGCATTATTGACTGATATGTCAATAACGGCGTTTATTGTACTAACTGGGCACGAATCCTGCCACGATCCGATTACACCCGGAGTGGGGGCCTTCCGGACCCGTTGCAACCGCCGTTTGATTATGTGAGCAGATGCAAAAAGTTCCAATACTTGCAATCACTTGCTATAATATTGGCTAGACTGGGCGGATACTGCAATGAACACTTCATATCAAAAAATTGCCCTTGCGACGGGATTTCTGTGGCTTGTTATGGTCACAGGTTGTGCGCGGCAGATTCATATCAGTGAACACCTGTTCTATCCCCAGACATTTGACGTTGCCAAACGAATCCTTGTCATTCCTTTCGAAAATCTGACACCGTTTCCCGAGGCGGGCCTGATCGTATCGGACCTGGTTGCCGATGAACTGCGGGCCTGGCAGGGGTACGAAGTCTTTGACCGCCACGTTGTCGAAGGGCGGGCCAGGACCGGTGAGTACGCGCTGCCGCTGCACTGGAGCCGTGCCGAAGGCGTCCGGTTCGGCCGTCATTTTAATGCCGACGCGGTTGTCGTTGGTACGATTGTCGAGTTCGGCTATTTGCGCGAACACAGGGGCCTGACCGAGACGGCCACATTTGCACTGGCCGCGCGGATTGTCAGTACCCAGAGCGGACGTGTGATCTGGAGCGGCACGATGCTGGGTACAGCTGGCAGCGACCTGAGCCCGTCGCGACCACCGCTGATGGATGTCACCGGCGAAGTCCTGCAACTTGCGTTTGGGCGACTGTTCAAGTCCTACGAAATGTATCGTGAACAACTGGTCCTGAACAGCGCATTGCCGGTCGCAGAGACCGACGGCGAAGCCGAGGGCACCGTCAGTCGGGTCTCGGACGATCCATCATTGGAAGACGGAACCGGGATGGCGCCTGGTGATGCGCCGGACAAGGAACTGTTTGGCCTGGAAGATGAAGAAGACAAGAGTGCAATTGTCGAATGAGCCGGTTGCTGCCGCGAATACTGGTGATCGCCGTGATTGCACAAGGCTGTGCGCACGGGCAGGCGCGGCTGAATATCAGCGACGCCTTTCGACAGGCACCGCCGCGATGTGTTGCGGTCCTGCCGCTGGAAAACCTGAGCCTGACCAGCCTGGCCGGCCTGAGCGTTGGCGAGTTGCTGGCTGCCGAACTGGAACGCACCGGTCGCTTTGTCGTTATGGAACCCACGGCCTATCGGTACATCGCCATGGCCAATAACCTGGGCGGATATGAACCGACCGATTCCGCGATGCTGAAGCTGTTTCGGGAACAACTGGGCGTCGACGCGATTATTGCCGGCAGCCTGACCGAGTACTGGTACACAGATGATCCGGAAGTATACCGGGACAAGCAACCGTCCGTTGCATTTACATTGCGCATGATTGACACGGCCGATGGCGGGACCTACTGGAACGGCCGCTTCAGCCGTACCCCGGGCGGTTTGAGCAGTGGTATCTCGATGATCAGCAGGGTTTCTGCGGAAATGGCCGAGTCCCTGGCCTGGGACCTGGTCGAATCGATCGAACAGTGGCGAGTGGAGAATCCCGGTTCGGACGTCCCGGCACCGGCGATGTCGGACAGTCCTTTCCAGTCGATGTGCAAGTTCGAAGAGTTGCTGGTTGCGGATTTGACGGCCCGGTCGGGGACGGTCGCCGGATCAACTCCGCCGCGAGTTGCCCAGGCTGTGCCCCAACTGATCGCCCAGCGGCCGGAATTGTCCTCGGCAGCGACCGAGTTAATGGAAAAGCTTAAACGGGGTGAGTCATTTGTCCTGCGCGGGGTCACCTTTGTCCACCAGGACATGAAGCTGCAACAGGGTAATCCCGAGTCATTGATGGCGCTGGGTGAGCTGTTAAAGGGGTTCCCCGATCTGGTGGTCAGCATTATTGTCCACAGCGACAATCAGGGTGATCCCGAGGATATCCGGGATATGACCCAGCAGCAGGCTGAAGCGCTGCGGGACATCCTCGTTGACGAACACAGTGCAACAATGCGGCAGATCAAGATCCAGGGACGGGGCGGTGATGAACCGTTGCTGCCAAATATTAACCGGCGAAACCGGCAGATTAACCGTCGGGTTGAACTGCAACTGGCGACGGCGCCGGCAGGGGGCTGGTAGCTATGGCCAAACCAAAAATCCTGCTGGTCGACGCCGACTTGAAAAGCCGGCAGATGCTGGAAATCAGCCTGAAAAAAGCGGGTTTCAGCATTACCAATGTGGACGAGGGCGAAAAAGCCATCCAGTTGCTGGATACGTATCATCCGGACCTGATCATTTCCGATGTAGACCTGGCTGGAACGATGGACGGGTATCTGTTCTGCGAGGTACTCAAGGAGCGGCCCGAGGGTCGCAAGATCCCGTTTGTCTTCCTGACCAAACGGAAAGAGGTCGAGGACAAGGTCCGTGGACTGGAATTAGGCGTCGATGACTATCTGACCAAGCCGATTTACCTGAAAGAAGTCATCGCCCGCGTCCGCTTGATCCTGGACAAGAAGCGGCAAGAGGATTTTGATCCATCGGGCGGTGAGCCTTTGTTCCAGGGGGATCTGTCGCAGATGTCTATTGTCGATCTTCTGCAGACAATGGAGTTCGGGCAGAAAACCGGGGTCCTGCATCTGGACAAAGGTGAACGCGGGGCCAAGTTGTTTGTCAAGCAGGGGCGAGTTGTGCACGCCGTTTGCGAAAACCTGGTCGGCGAACGGGCCGTTTATCGGACATTGGTCTGGAGCGACGGACAGTTCCGGATTGAGTTCAAGAAAAACCTGCAGATCCAGGAAACGATCACGGTCAGTACCCAGGCTTTGATCATGGAGGGCATGCGCCGCATTGATGAGTTGGAGCGTATCAAGGAACAGTTGCCGCCGTTTGATATTCGCCTGACCATTGATTCAGAGACGATCCTCGAAGAACATCCAGATCGGTTCCCGGCCAAGATCGAGAATATTCTTGCCGAGTTCAACGGCCTGGCGACGCTGGAAGAGGTCGTCGACGCACTGCCGTACGACGATCTGGAAAGCCTGGAGATTATCGGCAAACTCTACTTCCAGGGATTTTTGATAGAGATCGACGAAATGGCACCGCCACCGCCGGCCCCGGTGGAACGCGAAGCTCCGACCGACAGTAAATTACCCCCTGCTGCGAGTACCCTGGATACCCAGATGCTCAATCTGGACGAAGCATCCCGGTCGATCGAAGAAATCAAGGCGAAGGCGCGAATGGCAGCTGGTGCGGCCAAGGCCGCGGCCGAGCCTGAGAAACCGGAAAAAGCGGCCCCTGCGCCGGCCGAACCCGCCGGTGAGGCGACGGTTGATATGTCGCCGCCAGCAGTACAGGGCGACGACGCGCCAGGTGACGAGACCGGTTTCGAACTGGCGCCACCGCCGGACAGCGCTGACGAAGTCCGGCCAACGGCAGAAGCAGAATCGCCCGAGCTGGATATGGCACCGCCGGAAGACGATGTCGAGCCGGTACAGGAGCAGCAACCGGTTCCCGAACCTTCTGCACGACAAGAGACCAATACCGAACGGGCACCGGGCGGCGAAGCGTCGAAAAGCCCGTCGAAACCAGAATCACGTCCTCCCCAGTCCGTTGAAGTGGTCGAACCATCCAAACCGTTAACCGATCCAGTCGTTTCGTCGCCGCCGCCTGCCGCACCTGTTCCGCAGGCAGATCGACCGGCAGCAAGCAGCCAGGACGTTCCGGGTACATACGGTGGCCAGCCGCCGTCGGGGGAAGCGCGGCAACCGGTGTCAACAGGAGGCGGGGCAGGGGCCGCCGGGTCAGAGGTCCGACCTGCAGCTGGTGGTGAGCTGCCGATCGCGCGAATTTATTCGGTTGGCAAGGTCGAGGAACAGGAACAACCTGAATCTGTGGATGCGAAGGCAGATTCGGAGGCGACGCCGGCTGGGCAAGCGGGTGCAGAACCTGCGCAGCCGCGCAACGAATCCGGGCAGGCGCCTGCTGCCGATCCGGTTTCGCCGCCACCACCGGCAACGCCGCCGGCACAGCAGGTCGAGACCCAGCAGGCACCGCCTGCGGCGCCTCAACCGCCCGCGCAGCAGATGCCCCCACAGCCGCCTGTGCAGAGCCAGATTACGCAACAATATCCGCCGCAGTACCAGTCACCTTACGGGCCTCCGCAACAGCCTGGTGGTCCGGGCATGGCTCCGATCGGTGATTACACAATTCCCGGAATGCCGCCCGGTGCCCAGTATCCGGGGATGATGCCCGGCCAGCAGACATATACCGGCAGCCCGACGGTTCTGGGTGATGCGCCTCCTGACCGCAAGAAATGGTTGATCGCGGGCGGGATCGCGGGTGTAATGATCATTGTCCTGGGGCTTGTCTTTGCCTTCCGTGGCGGTGGCGGCGGTGTTTCTGATTCGGCAGATCCATCAGACCCGTACCAGGTCGCAGAGCGGGCATTCGAATTAGTCGAACAGGGCCAATGGGCCAGCGGAATCCGGCTGGCTAACCAGGTATTGGAAACAAATGGCGATGTTCCGTTGGCCCTGTATGCGCGCGCCAAAGCCCAGGAACAGTTGGGGAAAATATCTGATGCGATTGTGGCGTACGAGCGAGCGCTGGAAATCAGTCCGACGTTATATCCGGCGCGTTACGATTACCTGGCGTTGCAATTTGCCCAGAACGAGAATCCGGCACGGCTGCGGCAGCAGTTGGATGACCTGCTGTTTCGTATCGATTCGGACAAGGATCCGGCCCTGTATCGCAAGGTCATTTTTCTGGGACTTAAGATCGATATTGCCGCAAAGGACTGGGATCGGGCTCGCAAGACATTGAAGTCCGCACAAGGCGTCGCGCCAAATGACCCACAGTTGGCAATGCTGGCCGGGCAGATTCCGGAAGCGTCGTCCAGTCCGGCGCCGAAGCCTGCACCAAAACCGGTTGCCAAGGCGGCACCCAGGCCGGCAGCAAAACCGGCGCCGAAGCCAGCGGCAAAACCCGTGCAAAAACCAGCACCAACACCAGCACCAGCACCAGCGGCTGAGCCCGAATTGTCGGCATCTGAGAAAGCGAACCAGCTGCACGAGAAGGGGATATCGTTTTATCGCAAGGGTTACCTGCGTAATGCAAAACGGACGTTGGAAGAAGCGACGAAACTTGACGCTAACAATGACGAGATCTGGGTTGACCTGGGCCGGGTCCTGGTTGAATTGGGCGAGGATCGCGAGGCGATGCAGGTATTCACAACTGCCGGGAAAATCAATCCCCGTAATCCGCGAATCTGGAATAACCTGGGGTCTCTGTATATGTTCCAGGGCGATATGGATCGGGCCAAGAAATCATTTGAAGCCTATCTGGACCTGGTCCCACAGGACAGTCAGGAGGCCCGCGAAATCCGCAAAGTCCTGGACAACCTGTAGCCGCGACCGGGCAAATTGAACCCTGTTAATTCCAAAGCAGTGATCGACCGGCGCATCTACCTGCGTGTGCCGACCGCGGTTAGCGTATCAATCGGCGGTCAGGATTTCGACGGCACCGTCACATTCATTACGGCGGATTTAAGTGCCGGCGGGTTTTTTGTCGAGAGCGATCTTTGGTTTGACGTGGGAACGAGCGTATCGGTGCGCATTGACGATGCCGAGGGCTTGTCCTCTGAGCTAAATGGAACCGTAGCCTGGGTCGAACGAGGAGGCGAGGATCGAACGCCCGGAATGGGGATCGCATTTGCCGACATCGGTTCGCTGGATCGCCATGCATTGGCCGCCCTGGTCGCGGGCGCTTCTGATTCAGCTATTTCCGGCCAATAATTTCGCCGTCAAACTGCTTCAGGCCTTCCGTCAGGATCGCTTCCCACAGTGGTGTCAGGTGCCGGATCTTGACCATGAAGTGCTCGACAATTTTCGATTTTACGGCTAGCGCTGCTTCCGCTGATCGGCTGGCCATCCGATCCAGCCCGTGGGCGGGCAGTCGCGCCAGTTTGCCACTGTCGATGGCCTTGGCCGTCAGCATTCGTGGACCGGGATGGATCAGCGCTGCTTCGCCAAACGTCTCGCCCGGGTGCAACTGGAATATTGGTACGGGGTCGCCGTCGACCTCCCGATGCAACAGCACAGTGCCACGGACAATGAAATAGAGGCTGTCGCCCTGGCTGCCCTGCTGATAGATCAACGCATTCGAAGTGACTTCCTCGACCTTCATCTCAGCCAGCAAAACCGCCTTGTGGTTTTGTGGCAGGCGTCGGAACAACGGATGTTTGATTACGGCTGCGGCGGTTTCTTTGTCCACGCTTAATGTTATCAGGGGGCCGGTTGTTTTGGCGGGCTTTGCGATGCGATGATATAGGCAAATGAAATTGAATTCAGGAGACCAATAACAGTGAAAGTCGACGAAACCCACACAATGCTCAGGGATGCGGTTGTCGCATTCGCACGGGAAGAAATCCAGCCTGGTGCCCGTCAGCGCGACGATGACGAGTCCTTTGATATTGACCTGTTTCGCAGGTTTGCCGACATCGGCTTGTTGGGGATCACAGTACCGGGCGAATATGGTGGCGCTGAAATGGATATCCGCTCGGCAACAATCGCCCTGGAAGAGGTTGCCTACGCGGATGCGGGCTTGTCACTGAGTTTCGGAGCCCACGCGATCCTGACCGTGAACAACATCTTGAAAAACGGCAACGATGAGCAAAAACAGAAATATCTGCCGCCGACCTGCAGCGGTGAATGGATTGCGTCGCTATGCATGACCGAACCCGGGGCCGGTTCCGATGCTGTCGGTGGCATGAAGACGACCGCTGTTCGCGATGGTGATCACTACGTTCTGAACGGTTCCAAGACGTTCATTACCAACGCGCCGTTCTCAGACGTGCTTGTTGTTTATGCCAAAACCGACGAAACAGATCGCAAACGGGCGCTTAGTTCATTCATTGTCGAAACCGAATGGGACGGTGTTTCGTTTGGTACCAAATTCGAGAAGATGGGGATGAAGTCGAGCCCGACCGCCGAGGTCTTTTTCGACAATGTCAAAGTGCCGGTCGGGAACCTGATGGGAAACGAGGGCGAGGGGACAATCCAGATGCTCAAGAATCTGGATGTCGAACGAGTTACGTTGAGTGGTATCAGTGTCGGAATTGCCCGTGCCGCATTGGACCGTGCATTTGCCTACGGTCAGGAGCGCAAGCAGTTTGGCAAATCGATCCTGGAGTTCCAGATGGTTCAACAACTGATGGCCGACATGGCAACGCAAACGCGCGCCATCCAGCTGTTGGTAATGGAGGCTGCCCGGCGACTGGACGAGGAACCAAACGGTCGCCATAACCGAATCGCGGCAGAGGCCAAGTTATTGAGTTCAGAGCTGGCGACCCGGATCGCGATGGATGCAGTACAGGTGCTGGGTGGCTACGGGTATATGCGCGAGTACGAGATCGAGCGGTACGCCCGTGACGCAAAACTGATGGAAATCGGGGCCGGAACAAGTCAGGTGCTGCGGAGCATCATTGCCAAAGAAATGAATCGCAGCGGGCAGACGCTCTAGGCCTTGTGTGCGGCGTGCATCAGGCCGCCCGCGGGGCCGGGCCCTGTAATTCAATTGTCTCCGACAGTACCGCGAAAGGACCGCTGCCGACATTGATGCCGGTCGGCTCGAGAGTCGACCAAACCTGTTCGTTGCACGCAACTACACCTAGCAGAATAGTGGTCGCCGCGAGCCGGCGCAGGATATTGATCTTTCTTGTCTGGTTCCGTCTGGAACATCAAACGGCAGGACAAAGCCCGTAATCTTTCCAGACGCGTGTTTCAGTACGAACTAATGTAACGATTGCGTCAGGGGCCAGCTGTGACCTGGATCACAAACTGTGATGCAGGGTTATCCAAGCCAGGGGCTTCGCCGGCGTTGCAGCAGGTGGTTCACCATGTCCTGGATTCGCTGCCGTAATTCTTCGTTCAGCGTATTGACCGTGATTTCGTCGTCGGCCACTTCTGCGGGGAAGTCTGTCAAATCCATTGGCTCACCGAACCGTATCATCCACTTGCTGGGCAGCGGTGCCAGCCCCAGCGGTCCCAGCAACGGGAACTGCGGCGTGATTGGCAGAAAGTCGAATTCGGAATCCCGGGGCAACTGCGCTTTCATCAGGACCGGATACGCTTCTTCGCTGCCGATGACCGCGACCGGTACGATCGGCACCTGATGGCGGATCGCCAGGCGAATAGTTCCGCCACGACCGAATCGTTGAATCTTGTACCGGTCCCGAAATCGTTTGGTGACACCCTTGGCCCCCTCAGGGAACAGCCCGACCAGAAATCCGCCGTCCAGAAGCGCCCGCGCGTTGTCCTGCGAGCCGCGCAGGGCCCCCAGCCGCTGCAACAGCAAACCGACCCCGGCCAACCGCATAAACCAGTCTTCGATCAGGAACCTGGGTACACGCCCGGCAGGGTGCATCTCCTGGACCGCGTAGCGGATCATCAACGCATCAAAGGGCAGCAGTCCGCCGTGATTGGCCACCAGCAAGCCGGCCCCGTCAGAGGGAATGTTCTGGATGCCGTCAACTTCGACCCGCCAGTATTCCTCGAACAGTCGCCGAATGAGTGGCCGCAGGCGTTCATAGACACGGGCGTCGGCGCCAAACGGATCGACGCTTTCGGGTGGGTCGGTCAAACCCAACTGCGCCAGTCGTCCGGTCAGTGTCGAAGGTGACAGCCGGCGTACACGTTGGATCAATGTCTTGCGTTCGCGCGCTTCGCGGCGGTTGCGCGTGACCAGGCGATCGAGCCACCGCAGTTCCTTTTCGATCCATTGCAGGTGCAGGTCGGCATCTTGCTGATTGTCTGGTCTAATCGGGGGCAGCGGCGTTCGCTTTATGCCCAGGCGCCGATATGATTGAAAAAGTTCGCTTTCCAGTCGGCGAATTTCGCCCAGGACGTGCGCCGGAATTTGCTGGTTGCTCACCGGGTTCCCAGCTTTGCGGCGACGTCCGCACAAATATCCTGGAAAACACGGGACGCGGTAGAGCTTGTCCGGTAATCCCATACTGTTTTCCCGAAACTCTGGGCCTCGTCAACCGCGACATAGAAACCGATTGATTCGGTAACCCATTCCGGGAAATAGGCGTGCAGCCTGTCGATGACCTCAGCCGCCAGTCGTGTCGGGCGCCTGAACGTCGGTACGATTGCAGCGACTTCCGGCTGTTTGCTCCCGCGGGCGTCCTGAACCTGGTCAACCGTCTGGATCAGTTCAGCACAGCCGTCCAACGCAAGGTATGTCGACGCAACTGGAAGAACCACTTTCTGGACCGCCCACAGGATGTTCCGGGTCAGGATTCCCAGACTGGGGGGACTATCGAAGACAACGTGTTTGTGGCCACGGTAGTTCCTGAACTTTTCCGACAGGATCAGGTGCCCATCTTTGCGCCCGGCGATCTTGTCGGCGGCCGCAGCCAGTCGTTTGTCGGACCGGATCACATCCAGGTTTTCGATGTCGGTCGGTTCGACCAGATCCTGGGGCGAGACGTCGGACTTTCCGAACAGGTCAGCAACATTCTTGCCGTCGGTCCTGGACGGGAATCCCAGCGCCTTACCGACCTGACCCTGGGGGTCCATGTCGACCAACAGCACAGAATCGCCCTGGCCAGCAAGCCAAGCGGACAGATGAACCGCCAGGGTTGTCTTGCCGGTTCCGCCTTTTTCGTTGATCAAGGCGATTTTCATGTCAATTGGCCAGCCTCATGTCACGCAGGCGCTGTACACCGGCAAATTGTTCCAGGGTTTCGCGGGTGCTGTACGTCGGGGACCACTTCAACTCCTGCTCGGCACGAGCTCCATCGGCGCACCACAGGTACCGCAGGTAGTCCAGGTGTTCTGCCGGAATCGGTGACATCCCCGCCAGCCAGGCCGTCCGTACCATCGGATAGGCAATGGGGTGTGGGACCGGGATATTTACGCGACCAGCCAGGTAGATCAGGCTGGACAATGGCAGGACGCCGCTGCCGACAATGTTAAATGGACCATTCGCGTTGCTGTCAGCTGCGTGCAGGATTGCCCCGACCGCATCTTCTTCGTGCAGCAGTTGCCACAATGGATCGAATCCGAGGAGCGTCGTGATCGTCAGTCGGCTCATTGCCCGAGACGTCACGTTGCGGACCGTCGGGCCCAGAATCGGAGCGCAGCGCAGGCTGACCACCCGGGATTTCGGATTCTTGGCGCGATAGCGATCCAGCAGGCTTTCAACCTCGGCCAGGTCGTGAACCCAGCGATAGCCAGGTGCACCGCGCAGCGGGTGCTGTTCGGTCAAGTAGTTGGGGTTCAGAGGATGGGCACCGTAGACCATCGTCGAGGATTTGATGACGATCTGTTCCAATTGCTGC